>JBCCVK010000115.1:0-7275 GCA_039195495.1 Pseudomonadota bacterium | reverse complement strand
CCCGACGACATCTGGCGGATCGACTTCCAGCTTGGCTGGGACATAGATCGGGAAAGGGAACTGGAAGAAGAAAACATACGCGCCCGGATCGATGCCATGCTCGGCAGGGGGGCGGCATACGAATTGGACTGGTGTTCGATCTATACGTTTCAATGCCGTCGGATGAAGAAATTCCGTCATGGGCGCGTGTTGTTTGCGGGAGACAGTGCGCATCAGGTCTCACCTTTCGGGGCGCGTGGGGCGAATTCGGGGGCGCAGGATGCCGACAACCTCGGCTGGAAACTGGATTTGATTCTGCGTGATCTGGCCCCGGAGAGTCTGATCGATTCCTATGATGCGGAACGAAGATATGCGGCGGACGAAAACATCCTGAACTCCACGCGATCGACCGATTTTCTGACACCCAAAAGCGAGATCGGCAGGATCTTTCGGAATGCGACGCTGCAATTGGCGCGCGACCGCGCTTTCGCCCGAACGCTGGTCAATTCCGGACGGCTCAGCGTACCTTGCGTCTATGACCGATCGCCGCTCAACGGGGAGGACATGCTGCGAGGTCCCTCGGTCTCGCGCCCCGGGGCGCCGTGCCCCGACGCGCCCCATGGCGACGGTTTCCTTCTGGATCATCTCGGGCAGGCATTCATGCTTCTGGCCCTGAACTGCGAATGTCCGGACCGCGTAAGCGCGGGCGGCGTGGCGGCGGCACGTCTTTCGATTGACGCGCCGGCCGGCCGGCTTGCGCAACGATATCTGGGGTCGGCGCGCTCGGGTCTCTATTTGATCCGTCCGGATCAGCATGTCGCCGCGCGATGGGCGGATTTCGACGAACGCGCCGTCCGCCGCGCCTTGCGGCGGGCCATCGGAAGGGAATAGACCGTGCATTTGATATCGACCCCGAATCTGCTTGACCCCGACGGTTTCTACGATGCGCTGCTGAAGGCGCATGACGGTCTGAGCAAGGAAGAAAGCGATGCGTTCAATGCGCGTCTGATTCTGGTGTTGGCCAATCATGTCGGGGACCGAAATGTGCTGAGCGAGGCGATCGAGGCCGCTTCATGAGAGACGTCGCCTTTGGCTTTGCGCGGATCGAAAGCGCTCGCTCAACCTGCCGTGGCGGGTGGATCGTGCCGGTCGCGCGGGTGCGGTCCGCGAAGCGGGGCCGTGCGAACCCGCTGGAAACGGCGCGACGCGATACGCGCTTCTGTTTTCATGCCGTTTCGTGCGACCGAATTTCGGCAAGGAATGTTTTGCTTCTCCATGGAGAAGGCGGACGACCGGCGCGGAGAACGATTTCATGAGAACGCAGGTTGCCATCATCGGTGGAGGACCGTCCGGGCTGTTGTTGGGTCAGTTGCTCCATATGCGCGGAATCGATGCGCTCGTGCTGGAGCGCAGGACCAAGGAACACGTTCTCGGCCGTATTCGTGCCGGCGTTCTCGAGCAAGGCATGCTGGATCTCATGGAAAAAGCCGGGGTCGGAGCGCGCATGCGCGACGAAGGACTCCCGCATGCGGGCACGCTGATCTCCTATGATGACGAAACGTTCCGGATCGACTTCATCAAATCCGCCGGCAGGTCGGTGATGGTCTATGGCCAGACCGAGGTGACGCGCGACCTCTATGGCGCCCGCGAGGCCGCTGGCCTGCCGACCGAATTCGAGGTCGAAGACGTCGTCGTCAACGACGCCGATACCGACAGACCCTATGTCACCTTTGTACGGCACGGCGAAAACAAGCGGCTGGACTGCGAATTCATCGCTGGGTGTGACGGCTTCCACGGCGTCAGCCGGAAATCGATTCCTGCCGGAATACGGACGGAATACGAACGCGCCTATCCTTTTGGCTGGTTGGGGGTTCTGTCGGAGACGCCGCCGGTGAACGAAGAGTTGATCTATGCCAACTCGCCCCGCGGCTTTGCCCTCTGCTCGATGCGCAACCCGACTCTCAGCCGCTATTACATTCAGGTGCCGATCACGACCAAGCCCGGGCACTGGTCGGACGACGATTTCTGGAATGAGTTGAGACGTCGCATTCCAAGGGACCGCGCCGAAGAACTGATCGTTGGTCCGTCGGTCGAGAAATCCCTGGTGCCGCTACGTTCGTTCGTATCGGAACCGATGCGTTGGGGCCGGCTGTTCCTATGTGGCGACGCCGCGCATATCGTGCCGCCCACCGGTGCAAAGGGCTTGAATACCGCAGCATCGGATGTGCATTATCTTTGCGAAGCCCTGGCGCGGTTCTACGCCGCCGGCGACGGCCATGGGATAGAGGCGTATTCGAAGACCGCGCTGGCGAGGGTATGGAAGGTTTCGCGGTTCTCCTGGTGGTTTTCGTTGCTGATGCACCGTTTCCCGAATCAGTCGGAATTCGACCGTAAGATGCAAATCGCCGAGCTCGAATTCCTGCGGCACTCGGAGGATGCCCAGGCGGTGATGGCCACCAACTATGTCGGATTGCCTTACTGATGCTCCCCCGCGGGTCCGACCGGCCTTTCACGGGCGCGCATGCGCTCGCCAAGGGGCTTTGCCGCCGCCTGTCCCGCGCTCGGCCGGGTCAGCCATCCGTATGTCGCACGCGCGGGGCCGGCTGTGATGGCATGATCGGCCCGGGGAGCGCACCAACGAATGAGAGACCACATGTCCGATAGAATGCGCGCTGGCATGGCCACCCGTCGAAAGGTTTTGGGCGATGCCCATGTCGACCGGGCCGAAGCGGAAAAGACGGCGTTCGACGAATCGTTCCAGGCCCTGATCACGGAAACGGCCTGGGGCAACGTATGGTCCAGCGACAAGATAACCTTGCGGGAACGGTCGATGATAACGCTCGCCCTGCTGGCCGCGCTCGGGAATTTCGAAGAAATCCCGCTTCATATCCGCGCCAGCGTCAACACCGGCGCGTCGCCCGACGATGTTATGGAAACTTTCCAGCATGTTGCCGTCTATGCGGGTGTCCCGCGGGCGAATCGCGCGATCAAACTGGCCAAGGCCACTTATGCGGAAATGGGGGTGACGCTGTGACGAGAGCCGCACGCACCGGCTAATCCCTTCGGACGCGCCGCGGCCTTGCATCCTCCTGCGCTGACGCCGGCGCACGATCTTTGAAACCCATGAGACAGGTGCGTGAAATGGTCCGGAACCTTTTTCCGCGACCGTCCGTCCCGGACCATGGGGCGCCTGCGTCCGTATCGCGCATATATCTGAATTTCTTCGGCATTCGAGGGAACTGTGACGAGGCTTCAGGATCGCGGATGATCCCGGGCGATGCTGTGGGCGGAAAGATCACCATCACCGGTTCGATCCTTGATGGGGCGGGAGTTCATGGATGCATCGGCCCGGAGCCGGCAAGCCGGGGCCGATGGGACATTCCCCGGACAGGATGGGGCCGACCCGAACGTCACCGGCTGGGATCGGGCGTCGCCGTCTTCGAAACGGTCGGACCCGATACGCTGACCGCCAAGATGACCGTCGCCCTTATGCGACGTCTTGGATCGTCGCGCGCGGCATCGACCCGGGTCGAACGCCCGTCACGCCTGCCGACCCTGCGCGGATGGCCGGCCATGGTATCTATCGCTTCGACATTCACCTGCCCGGGGCGCTCAAGACGTTCCGTTTCGATATCCGAGGCGTCGAACGGCCCCATGCCGTCCGCGTGACCGCCCCCTTGGGAGACGGCCGGGAAAAAATGGCCAATGTGGCGAAATCTGTGCAACTGAGGGCAGACAACGCATCCCCTTTGTGAGATGTCTCCATCACGTCAACGGTCATTGCATCGCCCATCGCGTGCGGGCCGCTGTGCCGAGAGAAGCCGAGACAGTCCATGGGGGACCAATGCCCAAGATCATCGAGCCCAGTTTTCGCGAATCCGTGAATTTGATGTTCAATCGCGCCGTCGCGCTGATGGATCTCTCCCCCGGCCTCGAAGAGAAAATCCGGGTCTGCAACGCGACCTACACGGTGCGGTTCGGTGTCCGCTTACGCGGCGGTCTCCGAACCTTCACGGGATATCGTTCAGTGCATTCCGAACATATGGAACCTGTCAAGGGCGGCATTCGCTATGCGATGGGCGTTACGCAGGATGAGGTCGAGGCGCTTGCCGCGTTGATGACGTTCAAATGCGCGCTCGTCGAAACACCGTTCGGCGGTTCAAAGGGGGGATTGTGCATCGATCCCCGCGACTACGAAGAGCACGAGTTGGAATTGATCACGCGACGCTTCACCTATGAATTGGTCAAGCGATCTCTGATCCATCCCAGCCAGAACGTTCCGGCGCCGGATATGGGGACCGGCGAACGGGAGATGTCATGGATGATGGACCAGTATGCGCGGATGAACACCACCGACATCAATTCGCGCGCCTGTGTCACCGGCAAGCCGCTGAACGCTGGCGGCATTGCCGGGCGGGTCGAAGCCACCGGCCGCGGCGTTCAATACGCCTTGCAGGAATTCTTCCGCCACACGGAGGATATCGAGAAAGCGGGTCTGAAAGGAACGCTCGAGGGAAAGCGGATCATCGTTCAGGGTTTGGGCAATGTGGGGTATCATGCCGCCAAGTTCCTGCAGGAAGAGGATGGCGCCAAGATCGTCGGCATCGCTGAACGCGATGGCGGACTTTATGATTCGACCGGGCTGGACGTCGAGACCGTCAAGCACTGGATCGCCGGCCATAGTGGAATCAAGGGGTACGCCGGGGGGCAATATGTCGAAGACGGCACCCTGCTGCTGGAAGAGGATTGCGATATCCTCATCCCGGCGGCGTTGGAGGGGGCCATCGATCGGGAAAACGCCGATCGGATCAAGGCGCCCCTGATCGTCGAGGCGGCCAACGGTCCGGTGACCGCGAGCGCCGACGAGATTCTGCGCGAAAAGGGCAAGGTCATCATTCCGGACATGTACGCCAATGCCGGTGGGGTGACGGTTTCGTATTTCGAGTGGGTCAAGAATCTGAACCATATCCGCTTCGGCCGAATGCAACGGCGGCAGGAGGAAGCGCGTCATCAATTGCTGGTGGACGAGTTGAATCGGGTGCTCTTCAAGGTTGGTATCGAGCACCGCCTGTCGGAGGGTTTCACCCGGAAATATCTCAAGGGGGCGGGAGAGTTGGAACTGGTGCGCTCGGGACTCGACGATACGATGCGCAGCGCCTATCAGACCATGAGGGAGGTCTGGCACAGTCGGAACGACGTCGACGATTTGCGTCTTGCGGCGTATTTGGTGTCGATCGGCCGCGTCGCGGACAGCTATCGTTCGAAGGGGCTTTGAAGCGGGGGCCGCGCCTGGCGTGCCACCGCCGTTCGAACGGCCCTCGCGGGCGCGTTGGATCCGCCCGATGGCCTGAAATCGTCACGATTTGCCGTGACCGGGCGTTGAAAAACGTCCCGTGCCCTGTTTGAGTGCCCGCAACCAACGGGAGATGTGGGTTATGCGCTATTCGGCGTTGGAAATCCTCAAGCAGGGGCTGACCGGCAACAAAGGCTGGAAGCCCTTATGGCGCGATCCGGTGCCCAAGACCGATTATGACGTGGTGATCATCGGCGGGGGCGGGCATGGCCTGGCAACCGCCTATTACCTGGCCAAGAATCACGGAATGACCAACATTGCCGTGCTTGAGAAAGGGCAGCTCGGCTCCGGCAACATCGGCCGGAATACGACCATCGTACGGGCCAATTATTTTCTGCCGGGCAACTCGGAATTCTATTCCCATTCACTGAAACTATGGGAGGGGATGGAACGTGACCTTAACTTCAACGCGATGCATTCCCGGCGCGGTCTCGTGAATTTGTTCCACTCGGACGGGCAGCGCGATGCCTTCGTGCGGCGCGGAAACGCGATGATCAACCAGGGTGACGACGCGATCCTGTGTTCGACGGACAGTCTGCGCAAGATGTTGCCTTACCTGGATTTCGATCAGACCCGCTTCCCGATTTTCGGGGGTCTTTATCACCCCCGCGGTGGCACGGCGCGGCATGATGCGGTCGCCTGGGGGTATGCCCGCGGTGCGGACCGGCGCGGTGTCGACCTGATTCAGCACTGCGAGGTCACGGGCATCGACATGGAAAATGGTCGTGTCACGGGCGTGCAAACCACGCGGGGGCCGATCGGAGCCAAAAAGGTGGCTATGATCGCCGCCGGACGTTCGGGACAGGTGGCGGCGATGGCCGGACTGCGCCTGCCGATCGAGAGTCATGTCCTGCAGGCTTATGTCACCGAGGGGCTGAAGCCCTGCGTCGACCACGTCATCAGCTACGGCATGGGACACTTCTATATCAGTCAATCCGACAAGGGCGGGCTGGTGTTCGGTGGTGATCTGGATTTTTACGCCTCTTACGCGCAACGCGGCAACCTGCCGATGTGCGAACACGTGATGGAGGCGGGCATGACCCTGATGCCGATGATCGGCAAGGCCAAACTCCTGCGCGCCTGGGGCGGAATCATGGACATGACGCCCGACGGCGCGCCCATCATCGACAAGACGCCTATTGGAGGACTCTATATCGATGCGGGCTGGTGCTATGGCGGTTTCAAGGCGGTGCCGGCGAGCGGCTGGTGCATGGCGCATCTGATCGCCACCGATCGACCGCACGAGCTTGCCGGACGCTTCCGGCTCGACCGTTTCCGCACGGGTCATCTGCTGGACGAGGAAGGCACCGGCAGTCAGCATAACCTGCATTGAGGCGAGTGGCACGCTCCATGCCCGAAGGATATACAAGCCATGCGCATTAAATGTCCGATCTGCGGAGAACGCGATCTGCGTGAGTTTTCCTATTCCGGAGCGGCGGTATATCTTGATCGCCCGGCCGCGGACGCGCCGACCGAGGATTGGGATGCGTATCTGCACCTGCGCGACAATCCGGCGGGACTGACCGCGGATCTGTGGTATCACGGCATGGGCTGTTCGGCTTGGTTGGTGGTCGAGCGCGACACGACCACGCACGACATCTTGTCGGTGCGGTTGGCGTCGGATGTGAAGCATGAAGGATCGGTCTGATGCGGATCTCGGGCAAGGGTTTGATCGATCGGGACGCGCCGGTTCGCTTCGTTTTTGACGGAAAGACGATCGAAGCGTTTCGGGGGGACACGGTGGCGTCGGCGCTTTTGGCGAATGATGTCCGCCTGGTGGGGCGCTCATTCAAATACCACCGGCCGCGCGGCATCCTGACGGCGGGATCGGAAGAGCCGAATGCGCTTTTGGAGATCGTTCGGGGCAATCAGATAACGCCGAACGTGCGCGCCACCGTGCAGGAGGCTTTCGACGGACTGACCGTTCGCAGCCAGAACCGCTG
>JBCCVK010000114.1:0-7300 GCA_039195495.1 Pseudomonadota bacterium | reverse complement strand
GTTTTCGGGCTCGGGCCGGTAAACGTTCTGGGCGATCCGACACTGGCCACCTACGGGATCATCGCGGCGGGTCTCTGGCCGCAGACCGCCTATTGCATGATCCTCTATCTGACCGGCTTGAACGCCGTGGACCCCGAACAGGTCGAGGCGGGGCGGCTCGACGGGGCCAAGGGCTGGCGGATGCTGTGGTACATCGTCATCCCGCAATTGAAACCCGCGACGTTCATCGCCTTCGTGGTGACGATCATCGGGGCGCTCCGCTCCTTCGACCTGATATCGATCATGACCAATGGCGGCCCGTTCGGCCAGACCCGCGTGCTGTCTTTCTACATGTTCGAGAAGGCTTTGTCCGAATACGGATTTCGCATGGGCTACGGCGCGGCCATCGCCGTGGTTTTGTTCCTCATCATGCTGGTTTTCATCGCCTACTTCCTGTGGTCGATGTGGAAAGACGAAAAGGTGCGTTGAGATGTTTCCAACCCCGATCGAAAAATCCTCCCGCGCTGTGCGCATCAGCTATCAGAGCGTTCTGCCCCTCGCTCTGATCCTGTGGCTGCTGCCCCTGATCGCGGTGGCGGTTTTCTCCATCAAGCCGGCCGCGGATTTCACCCAGGGCAATTACTGGGGCGTTCCCTCGTCCTTCGAGGCGTTCGAAAACTACGGCAAGGTTTTCTTCGACTCCGACATGCCCCGCTACATGCTGAACTCGATCTTGATCACCGTGCCCACGGTGATCGGCGCCGTGACGTTGAGCTGCCTGGCGGGTTTCGCGCTGGGCATCTACAAGTTCAAGTCGAACATATGGATATTCTTCATGTTCGTCGCCGGCAATTTCGTGCCGTTCCAGATCCTCATGGTGCCCGTTCGCGATCTCACGCTGGAGCTTGGCCTCTACAACACCAAGACCGGGCTGGTATTGTTCCACATCGCATTCCAGACCGGATTTTGCACGCTTTTCATGCGCAACTTCATCCGGGCATTGCCCTTTCCGCTGATCGAGGCGGCGCGCGTCGAGGGAATCGCCGAATGGCGGATCTTCTGGTACGTGGTGCTTCCACTGATGAAACCCGCCATCGCCGCGCTGGCCGTTCTGATCTTCACGTTCATCTGGAACGACTTTTTCTGGGCCGTCGTTCTGACGCAGGGGGCGGAAAGCCAGCCGGTCACCGCGGGCATCACCAGTTTCAACGCCCAGTTTCGCGCCGCATATCATCTGATGAGTGCCGGCAGCATCGTGGCCGCCTTGCCCCCGGTGATGATGTTCTTCCTGATGCAGAAGCATTTCATCGCCGGTCTCACCCTGGGGGCGGTCAAGTGACATGATCCGGCATTGGCGCGTCGACGTCGGGTGGCAAACGATGGTGCTGACGTCCCATCGGCAAAGACTGCCCGAAGTGGTCTATTGGGGGGCGGCCTTGCCCGCGGACGAGAATCCGGCCATGCTGCATGCCGCCCATGCGCTTGATGTGACCGGCGGCATGCTGGACGAGAATCCCGACCTCTCGATCTGTCCCGAGGCGGTTCGCAGCTTTCCCGGTCAGCCCGGCTTGATTCTGCGCGATGCCGATGGTGCGCCGACCCTGCCCAAGTTCCGTTTTGTCGAGGCGGTGCAGAAAGACGATCGCCTGAGCCTGCGCTATGCGGATGCCGCGCTCGGTCTTTCCTATGTCGCGAACATCGCCGCCTGGCCCGACACCGGCGTGTTGACCCTGGCCGCGCGCATCGAGGCCACGCGGCCCGTGCATCTGCACTGGCTCGCCGCGCCGGTGCTGCCGGGGCCGCAGCAGTCGGACGAGATGATCGATGTCGCCGGCCGCTGGTGCGGGGAATTTCAGCTCAACCGCACCCCCTGGTCCCAGGGCATCCGCTATCGCGAAAACCGGACCGGTCGCACCGGACACGAACACTTTCCCGGACTGCTCGTTCCGGGACGCGGGGCGACCAATACGCAAGGAGAGGTCTGGGGGTTCCATTACGGGTGGTCCGGTGGTCACCGGATGATCGCCGAAGAACTCCCCGATGGCCGTCGGCAGGTGCAATTCGGCCATGCCGTGCGCATGGAGATCGAACCCGCCACCGCCTTTGAAACGGCCCCGCTCTACGTTTCGTATTCGCGCGACGGGCTGAACGGCTGCGCCGTCGCCTTCCAGCGGCATCTGCGTGACCGGGTCGTCACCTGGCCTTGGCCCGACCGCCCCCGTCCCGTGCACTATAATTGCTGGGAAGCCGTCTATTTCGACCATAAGTTGCCAGTTTTGAAGGACATCGCCACACGCGCCGCCGATCTGGGGGCAGAGCGTTTCGTTCTGGATGACGGCTGGTTCGGTCGGCGCGACGATGACACCACCTCTCTTTCCGACTGGGAGGTGGACCCACGGAAATATCCCGACGGTCTGGAGCCGCTCATCGCCCATGTGCACGGCCTCGGCATGACGTTTGGAATCTGGTTCGAACCCGAAATGATCAATCCGAACTCGAACCTTCACCGGTCGCATCCCCATTGGGCGCTCGGCTCCGAGGATCAGACGCTCGGGCGCCAGCAAAAGGCGCTGAACATGGCCCTGCCCGAGGTGCGGGCGTTCATCTACGATCGCATGGCCGCGATTCTGTCGAGATATGCGATCGACTATATCAAATGGGATCACAACCGCGTCCTGCCCGCGCCGGACGCCGCGCAGACGCGGGGATCCTATGCGCTGATCGACCGTTTGCGGACCGACTTTCCCCAAATCGAAATCGAAAGCTGCGCCTCGGGCGGCGGACGTATCGATTTCGGCATTCTGTCGCGCACGCAGCGGGTCTGGCTCAGCGACAGCAACGATGCGCTCGAAAGACTGAGGATGCAGCACAATGCCGCTCTCTTTCTGCCGCTTGCGGTCACGGGATCTCATGTGGGACCGCGCCGCTGCCATACGTCCGGACGCATGTTGGATATCGCGTTCCGCGCCTGGGTCGCCGCCCAGCGGCATATGGGTTTCGAAATGGATCCGCGCGAGTTGGACGATCGCGAGAAGGCCGTATTGCGCGAAGTTGCGACATGGTGGAAAGCGAATCGCGACTGGATGCTGGGTGCCGATATCCTGCGCCTTGACAGTTCGGATCCCGCGATCCTCGCCGAACAGCAGATGGCGCGCGATCATTCCCGTTTCGTGGTCTTTGCGGGCAAGCTCGCCTCATCGGCCCAGATCGCCCCGCGCCCGCTGCGTCTGACGCGGCTGGAACCCGCGGCCCCCTATCGCGTGACGCTGGTCAACCGCGATGCCGCACCCGTCCTGTCCCGCGGCACGCCGCTTTTGAAAACCGAGGCCATCGAAGCCTCGGGAACCTATCTGATGAGCCATGGCCTGACCCTGCCCTGGTCCTTTCCGGAAACGATCTGGGTGCTCGAGGGGCAACGTCTGTGACGAAAAACCTCTTCATCGCGGGTGCGAAACCCTCTTGCCGTCGCCCGGGCGACGCGCATGATCGCTGCTGTGAGACCCGGTGCGCCACATCTTTTATCGGAGGCTCGAGATGACCGATACGCCCATATATCCCGATCTGCGCGATGTCTCCGTCTTCGTCACCGGCGGCGGCTCCGGCATCGGTGCGTCCCTGACGGACGGTTTTCTGGCGCAAGGCGCCAGGGTCGCGTTCATCGGCCGGTCCGACGCCACCGCCTTTGTGGACGACATGGCGGCGAAACACGGACGCGCCCCCCTTTTTCTTCAGGGGGACATCACCGACACGGCCAGGCTGCGGTCCGCCATCCAGGAGGCCGCGGAGGCGCATGGACCCATCACGACGCTTGTCAACAACGCGGCCAACGACAAACGCCATCTGACCTCCGAGGTCGACGACGCGTTCTGGAATTGGATGATCGATATCAATCTCAAAGCCTATTTCTTTGCCTGCCAGGCGGTGATCCCGGATATGAAGAAGGCGGGCGGGGGAGCGATCATCAATTTCAGCTCGATCAGTTACATGATGGGCAATGCCGGCTATCCGATTTACACGGCCGCCAATTCCGGCATCAACGGCCTGACCCGCTCGCTTGCCCGCGAATTCGGCCCCGACCGTATCCGCGTCAACGCGCTGGCCCCCGGCTGGGTGCTGACGCAAAGGCAAAAGGCCCTCTGGGTCACCGAAGAGGGACTGCGGGCGCATCTGGACCGGCAATGTCTGAAGGACGCGTTGGAACCGGGCGACATCGTCGGCGGCGTCCTGTTTCTGGCATCCGCCAGCTCGAGGATGATGACCGGTCAGGCCCTGGTGATCGACGGCGGCGTCGTGGTGACCGGGTGATGGCCGCTCCGGATACGCATGCGGCCTGGATCGCGGTCGACTGGGGTACGACGAATCTGCGTGTCTGGGCGATGTCGGCGGATGACGAGATTCTCGATCATGCCCGTTCCGAGGACGGCATGGCGCGTCTGCAGCCCGCCGAGTTCGAAGGGGCCTTGCTGCGTCTGGTCGAATCCTGGCTGGGATCGGACCCCGTGTCCGTGATCGCCTGCGGCATGGTCGGCGCGCGCCAGGGATGGATCGAGGCCCCTTATCGCGCGGTGCCCTGCACGCCTCTCGAGTCGGGCTTTGCCACCCCCGCGGTGCGCAACCCGTATCTGCGGGTCCGCGTAATCCCCGGCCTCAAACAGGAAGATCCCCCCGACGTGATGCGCGGTGAAGAGACGCAGATCGCTGGTTTTTTGCATGAAAACAGCGGTTTCGACGGTGTTCTCTGCCTGCCCGGCACGCATACGAAATGGGCGCATGTCAGCGCGGGCAAGGTCGTCGGTTTCCAGACTTTCATGACCGGCGAGAATTTCGCGCTGCTTGCCGAGCGGTCGGTTCTGCGTCATTCCATCGATCGCGAAAGCTGGGATGCCCAGGCTTTCGCCGAAGCCGTCGGCGATCTTCTGTCCAGGCCCGAGCGGCTGGGGGCCAAGCTGTTCGACATCCGGGCCGAAGAGCTTCTTCATGGTCAAAGGGGCGGGGGCGCCACGGCAACCCTGTCCGGCGCCCTGCTTGGCGTTGAACTGGCTGCCGCACGCTCTTACTGGCGGGATCGGCGGGTGGCCCTGGTGGGAGCGACGCCGCTGGTTGACTTCTACGCCAAAGCGTTGGAATTGCAGGGCATCGCAACGGAGGTCGTCGATGGCGACCGCAAAACCCTCACCGGCCTGATCGCTGCCAGACATCTAATTCCGGAGACCGCGCCATGAGCCGCCCCCTGATCGCCATTCTGCGTGGATTGGAACCGCCCGACGCCGTCCCGATGGCCGAGGCATTGCTCGATGCCGGTATCGATCGGATCGAGGTGCCTTTGAATTCCCCCGATCCGCTCGACAGTATCGAAGCGATAGCCGAGGCTTACGGTGACGTCGCCCTGGTGGGCGCCGGCACGGTTCTGACCGCGCAAGAGGTTGCGCATGTGCGCCACGCCGGCGGCAGGCTGATCGTATCCCCCAACTGCGATCCCGCCGTGATCGAGGCGGCGGTCGATCTGAACATGCAAAGTTGGCCCGGGGCGCTGACGCCCACCGAATGTTTCGCCGCGCTCGGGGCGGGGGCGACCGGTCTGAAGATTTTCCCCGCTTTTTTAATGGGATGCGAAGGGCTGAAGGCGCTTCGCGCGGTTCTGCCCGCCCGAACGCAGATTTTCGCCGTCGGCGGGGTGGGTCCCGAGAACTTCGCGCAATGGCTGACTGCGGGGGCCAGCGGCTTCGGCATCGGCAGCTTCCTTTACGCCCCCGGACGCAGCCCGTCGGACGTGGCCGCGCGGGCGCGCGACATGGTGCAAACCTTCGACGAGATAACGACATGACAGCCACGGTTTTCGACGCGACATCCTGCATTCTTGGCGAGGGGCCGCTTTGGCATCCCGTCCGCGATCAGCTTTTCTGGTTCGACATCAGGGCCAAGCGGCTCTATGCGCGCGCGGGCGCGGCGACCTGTTATTGGGGGTTCGACGAACATGTCTCGGCGGCCGGCTGGGTGGATCACAACCGGCTGCTGCTGGCGTCCGAAACGTCGCTCTCGATTTTTGATCTGGTCACCGGCGCGCGAACCCGCATGGCCTCGCTGGAGGCGGAAGAACCGGCGACCCGGTCGAATGACGGGCGGGCCGACCCCTGGGGCGGGTTCTGGATCGGCACCATGGGCAAGATGTCCGAGCCGGGGGCCGGAGCGATCTATCGCTATTATCGCGGGCGGGTGGAGTTGCTTTACAGTTCCGTGACGATTTCCAACGGGATCTGCTTTTCGCCTGATTTCCGCCATGCTTATTTCGCCGATACCGCGACGCAGCGGGTCATGCGGCAAAGTCTTGAGAGGTCGGAGGGCTGGCCCGATGGTCCGCCCGAGCTCTTTCTCGATCTCAGCGCCGAGGATTTGAACCCCGACGGCGCCGTCGTGGATGCCTCGGGCCGGATGTGGCTGGCGCAATGGGGCGCGGGGCGCGTGGCCTGCTACGATGCCGAGGGTGCTTTTGTGGGCGAGGCGAAGGTTCCCGTCACCAAAGCCTCTTGCCCTGCTTTCGGCGGCCCCGATCTGTCGACCCTTTACGTCACGACCGCTTCGGTCGGCCTGTCTTCGGCGCAGCGCGCGGACGAGCCCATGGCGGGACAGACCTTCGCCATTTTGAATCAGGCGAAGGGACAGCGGGAACATCAGGTGATCTTGTGAAACGTACCCTCGGCGTCTGTTATTATCCGGAGCACTGGCCCGAAGATATGTGGGCCGGGGATGCCGCGGATATGGTGCGGTCGGGCCTGTCCTGGGTCCGTATCGGCGAGTTCGCCTGGTCCCGGCTGGAGCCGGCGCATGGCCGCTTCGATTTCGACTGGCTCGACCGGGCGATCGCGGTATTGGGCGCGGCGGGGCTGAAGATCATTCTGGGAACGCCGACCGCCACGCCGCCGCGCTGGATGCTGGAACGCCATCCCGACATGCTGGCCGTCGACGCGTTGGGACGGCCGCGTGATTTCGGCTCGCGCCGGCATTACTGTTTCAGCCATGACGGTTATCGGGCGGAGGCGGTGAGGATCGCCGGGATTCTGGCCGACCGCTATGGGAAAAATCCCCATGTCGCCGCGTGGCAAACCGACAATGAATACGCGTGCCACGACACGACGCTTAGCTTCTCGGCGGCCGCGAAGCACGGCTTCCGGGACTGGCTCGCACAGGAATATCAATCCATCGACGCGCTGAACCGGGCTTGGGGAAACGTCTTCTGGTCGATGGAATACGGTGACTTCGATCAGATCAATTTGCCGAATTCCACCGTCGCCGAGCCGAATCCCGCCCATATGCTGGCTTTCAG
>JBCCVK010000113.1:0-7305 GCA_039195495.1 Pseudomonadota bacterium | reverse complement strand
GACTTTTGCCATGCGCGGACATGATACGGTCGAAGACCGGGCCGGTAAAAAACGGGGGCGCCGATCGCGCCGCCCGCATAGCGTTTCACCCGGTCGATGCCGGAAAGCGAACCTTACTTGTTCAGAACCGACATGATCTTCGATCTGACCTCCGCTTCCGAGTCGCTCGATTCCAGCGCGGTCTTGATCAGAGCGATCTCGCTCAGCGTCAACCGGTCGATTCCATCGGTCGGAATACCGCGCGCCTTGAAGGTGTTGAACAGCGCGCCAGTGAGCATGTTGAACTCCTGCTCCATGGCGAAAGCCGAAGGGGCGATCGCGGTGGTGAGGGTGGCTGCCGCGGCAAGTGCTGCGATGGTGCGTTTCATGGTATTTCCTTTCAAAGTCTTCGTTTGCAGGGTGTCGTTTTCTTTCGACGCCCAGACCATTGCCCAGAACCTACGATCCGTAAAAACACGAAAATCATCACGCGGGTTCTCGAAAATGTGGGCTTGACCGCGCAAACCCGTGAACATCACATACCCCTTCTATGAGGTTCCTCCGCAAAAAGCTGGAAAACAAGGGAAAGATATCTTTCAACCGGTCACCCGGCACATACACCACGTGATTGTACCGTGATCGACCAAGCGCAAACTCCACCGGGATCACAGTATTTCGCCACGCTTACTTTTTCGTGCATCATAAGGCCGTTAGATAAAAAAGGTCCGACGATGACGCCTTGGTGAGATCGGCCGCATATCCCTGAAACAAAGGCGATGAAAGAACCGGCCACATTGTGGCCGGTCGGTTCGGACCCTGCATTTTTATGGGCTGATTCATCAAGATTCGGCGGTGCGATCAGACGTCCGACACCGGTGCGGCGCAGCGGCTGGCGCAACCTTCGGAACGCGTTTCGAATGGCCGCCAAGAGACCGGCGGCGCATCAACGTCGTCGGTCGGGTCGGGCAATGGCAAATGCTGTCTTCCGAAAGCCGCCGATGACACAGGATGATCCCCTCTCTTATACCGATGACCGTAGAACCGACGACCGATCACGGCCTAGCCAAGCCTGTGTGACCGATGGATACCCCTGGATCACGAACCGGTGCGCCGCCCCCCTTGTTCCAGAGGTCGGAATTTCCACCAGAGCCGCCGCCGCGGGACGGGTTCTTTTGCAGCCTGCGCGCCGGGCATGCGACGGCATGGTCCATGCCCGGCGCCGAATACCGCTTGCGGGCGCTGGCGACGTGATCCTGCGACGCATCATCCGTCGAAAATCCGGGCGCGCGCCCGTCCAAGTCCATGGGCATCGATCGTCTTTGCGCAAGGATGGATCATCGTCTCGTTCGGACAGTGCGCCGGCGTCCGGACATAACCGCCCATCAATTCCATCCGCACCGGGATCCAAGGCCGAGAAAAATGGAAAAAATCCTGCTGCACGGGGATCGACCGGGCGACGGCCAGATGCGGGAAGAGCATCCCGGCCGTCTCGTCGGCCTTGTCCGGCTCTTTCGAAGCGTCAGGCGTCGGGCGCTCGATCGGACTGCCATCCCAACGCCGCTCGGTTATCTCGCCTTTGTGCCAGACGATGCGGGCGCTTGGTTCTGCGCCTGCCGTGAAGCGGTCAGAGCCATGCGCACGCGTGTTCAGTGTTCAATCTTGCCGCCATGCCCTTCGGCCAGCCGCGCCGCCAACGGGGGAAGGCAGGATCGACGACATTACCCACGCCTTTGGCCCGGTGCGCCGCCGACCGGAAATGAAATAAGGCGGTTGTTCTTCTCGGGCCGGCATCGTCGGCCATGGCACGTCCCGGCCGAGAGCCGGACACGACGACCGCTCCCATGGCTTGACCGCGAACAGCGCCAGGGTTTCTGTCGCCTCCATGCCCTTCCTTGCTTTGACCGTGCCAGGGACTCAAGCGGAACGCGCCCTTGATTTCGCCTCGAATTACACCTACTACCGCCCTTGGTCTTTAGGGGTGTAGCTCAGTTGGTAGAGCATCGGTCTCCAAAACCGAGGGTCGGGGGTTCGAGCCCCTCCGCCCCTGCCAGGACCGCAGGCGCGTGCAACGGGCCGGTCAGCGTATGCCATGGGCCACATGCTGGTTTACGCTTGGCCATATGCATCGACTCCGAAGCCGGCCCGACGGGAAGCCGCCTGCGCGCCTCCAAACCGGCAGCGGCAATCCGTTCGGCAAGCCTTGAAGACGAAAACGCGCAACGAGGTCCGAGATGGATGCCTCCGATCCGAAATCCGTACTGGACGACTCATCATGTATGACGATCTGAACGACATTCACCCGCTCTTTCATGATGCGCCGGCGACGACCGAGTTCAGGAAACTGCGCAAACGGCTGGTACGGACCGCGCGCGAGGCGATCGAACGCTACGGCATGATCGAACGCGATGCGAAATGGCTGATCTGCCTGTCGGGCGGCAAGGACAGCTACACCCTTCTGGCCGTGCTTCATGAACTGCGCTGGCGCGGGCTGTTGCCGGTCGAGTTTCTGGCCTGCAATCTCGATCAAGGTCAGCCGGGCTTTCCCGCGACGGTGTTGCCAGAATTTCTTGAGCGGATGGGGGTGGCGCACAGGATCGAATATCAAGACACGTATTCGATCGTGGTCGACAAAATCCCAAGCGGACGAACATATTGTGCGCTTTGTTCGCGATTGCGTCGCGGACATTTGTACCGCATCGCGCGCGAGGAGGGGTGTAGCGCGATCGTTCTGGGTCATCACAGAGACGACATTCTCGAGACTTTCATGATGAACCTTTTTCACGGAGGGCGCTTGGCGACGATGCCGCCCAAACTGTTGAACGAGGAGGGCGATCTATATGTGTATCGGCCACTTGCGCATGTCGCCGAAGCGGACTGCGATCGGTTCGCCCGCGCCATGCGGTATCCGATCATTCCATGCGATCTTTGCGGATCCCAGGCCGGATTGCAGCGTCAGAACGTGAAACGGATCCTGGACGGTTGGGAAAAGAAATCGCCGGGCCGCCGTCAGGTGATGTTCCGCGCTTTGATGAATGCGAGACCTTCCCATCTTTTGGATCCTGCATTGTTCGATTTTGGCAATTTGGCGCGCACAACCGGAACGAAGAGCCCCTCATGAACCGACCTGTCTTTTGAAACCGGCCTCATTTTCCGGAATTGTGAACCTTTCGCGGAAGAGGATGCGTTTTTCTGTTATTTCGGCCGGGCGGGATCATCGCGAAGCGGTCGGTCGGTGACGTTGGTGCCCGTTTGCCGCGCCGTGGTCGAGCCCGTCGGGCAACGTGCCCGTAACGGATCGTCCGCCGGCGCATGTTCTTGCAGATTGGATGCGGATCATGCCGTGGATCCGAAGACACGCGCGCGACGATGGATTTTCGGCATGTTTCAAAATTTACCAATTGATAAAATTTTTCCCTGTGGCAGGCTGCAGGCAAAGGAAGACAACGGGGAAAGCTTGATGTCTGCAAGTCCCATGACCAAAGGCGTGATCGCCGGTCGGCTGTCGGCCGAAACACTGGAGCGGAATTTCTCCGACCTGCATCCGCCCTACGAGCCGCACGAGGCGGCCGTCGCGGCGGATCGGTGCTATTTCTGTCACGACGCACCCTGCATCGCCGCCTGCCCGACAGCTATCGACATCCCGCTTTTTATCCGCCAGATCCAGACCGGCGCGCCCGAGGCCGCGGCCAGGACGATCCTGGAGCAGAACATCCTAGGGGGCATGTGCGCCCGGGTCTGCCCTACCGAGACGCTTTGCGAGCAGGCTTGCGTGCGTATGACCGCCGAAGGCAAACCGGTCGAGATCGGACGGTTGCAACGCCATGCGACCGATGTGCTGATGACCAAGGACGTGCATCCGTTCTCCCGCGCGTCGGCGACCGGAAAACGTGTCGCCGTGGTGGGTGCGGGGCCTGCGGGCCTGTCCTGCGCCCACAGACTGGCCATGCGCGGCCATGACGTAACGCTTTACGACGCGCGCATCAAAGCGGGCGGTCTGAACGAGTTCGGTATCGCGGCATACAAGACCGTGAGCGGTTTCGCAGAGGCCGAGGTCGAATGGCTTTTGAAAATCGGTGGCATCTCCGTCGAACTGGGAAAATCGTTGGGCACGCATCTGTCGCTGAGCGATCTCCGGGAACAGTTCGATGCCGTCTTCGTGGGCGTCGGTCTGGGCGGTGTAAACGCATTGAAGACCGAGGGCGACGGCAAGGGCGGCGTGACGGATGCCGTTTCCTTCATCGCCGATCTGCGGCAGGCTGACGACCTGGCCAAGCTGCCCGTCGGTCGCGACGTCGTGGTGATCGGCGGCGGCATGACGGCGATTGACGCGGCGATACAGTCGAAGCTGCTCGGGGCCGAAAATGTCACCATCGCCTATCGCCGTACGCGCGAACGCATGAGCGCTTCGGGTTACGAGCAGGATCTGGCGACCTCCAAAGGAGTGCGGATTCTCACGAACGTCGTTCCGATCCGGCTTCTGGGCGGAAACGCCGTCGACGGAGTCGAATTCGAATATGTCGAAGACATGCAAGGTACGGGTGAGACCTTCACATTGCCCTGCGATCAGGTGTTCCGGGCCATCGGCCAGACTCTGACAACCGATGCGGGCCTGACATTGGAAGGCGGCAAGATCTCGGTGACCGGTTCGGGGCGCACATCCCTTCGCGGCGTCTGGGCCGGGGGTGACTGCGCCTCGGGCGGAGACGATTTGACCGTGACCGCCGTGGCCGAGGGGCGCGACGCAGCGGAGGATATTCACGCCAGTCTCACGTCTTGATGCACCGCCGGCCGACTGAGACGCGGTCCTTGCGGCGCTTTTCCCGGCGGGCATCTCGACGGGCGCGGCGTCCCGGTTAAGGTGATTTCCATCGCGCCGCGCGGCTGGCGTGGCTGCCAAAGACGAGGAGGCCGGTATGGCAGACCTTTCAAGCGACTTCCTGGGGATCAAGTCTCCCAACCCGTTCTGGCTGGCCTCCGCGCCACCGACGGACAAGGAATACAATGTCCGCCGCGCGTTCGAGGCCGGCTGGGGCGGCGTGGTGTGGAAAACCCTGGGCGCCGAAGGTCCACCCGTGGTCAACGTCAACGGTCCGCGATACGGTGCGATCTGGGGGGCGGATCGACGGCTTTTGGGGCTCAACAACATCGAACTCATCACCGACCGGCCGCTGGAGGTGAACCTGCGCGAGATCAAGGTCTGCAAACGTGATTATCCGGATCGGGCGATGATCGTTTCCATCATGGTCCCATGCGAGGAAGACGCGTGGAAAGCCATTCTGCCCCATGTGGAGCAGACGGACGCCGATGCAATCGAGTTGAACTTTGGGTGTCCGCACGGCATGAGCGAGCGCGGCATGGGTTCGGCCGTGGGCCAGGTGCCCGACTATATCGAAATGGTGACACGCTGGTGCAAGCAGTACACGCGCATGCCAGTCATCGTGAAACTGACGCCGAACATCACCGATATCCGGTATCCTGCGCGGGCGGCGCGAAAAGGCGGTGCCGACGCCGTGTCGCTGATCAACACGATCAGTTCGATCACGTCCGTGAATCTCGACACGTTCAGCCCCGAGCCTTCGATTGACGGCAAGGGCAGCCATGGCGGCTATTGCGGGCCGGCCGTGAGGCCGATCGCGCTGAACATGGTGGCCGAAATCGCACGGGATCCGGAAACGCGAGGGCTTCCGATCAGCGGCATAGGCGGAGTGACCACCTGGCGCGACGCGGCGGAATTCATCAGCCTTGGCTGCGGCACGGTTCAGGTCTGTACCGCGGCCATGACCTATGGCTTCAAGATCGTTGAGGAACTGAAGTCGGGTCTTTCCAACTGGATGGACGAGAAAGGTTATGCCGCGATCGGGGATTTTCAGGGCCGTGCGGTGCCGAACGTGACCGATTGGCAATATCTGAATTTGAACTACGTCGCGAAGGCAAGGATCGATCAGGCTTCCTGCATCAAATGCGGCCGCTGCTACGCCGCTTGCGAGGACACCAGCCATCAAGCCATCGCGATGAAGCCGGGCCGGGTTTTCGAAGTGATCGATGAGGAATGCGTGGCCTGCAACCTGTGCGTTAACGTATGCCCGGTCGAGAATTGCATAACCATGGAACCGATGGCGGAGGGTATGGTGGATCCACGCACGGGCAGGACGGTCGAAAAGGCTTATGCCAACTGGACGACCCACCCGAACAACCCTTCTGCGGTGAAGGCGGCGGAGTAAGATCCTCCGCCGAAAATCCCCGATCCGCCGTTCGGAACGTCGTCGACCGCAGCCGGTTCCGGCATGGGACCGGCCGCAAAATCCGTTTTGAATTCCCACCGCCGGATCGCCTGTGAACGTCATGCACGGTTTGAGCGGAATTCTTCCCCGCGAACGCCGCATCGCCGCCGCCGATTCCGAGCCTGAGCAGTTCGGTTCTCGCGCGCGGCGCGCGCGCCTCTTCGGTCGATCGGTGACGGTCCGTTCGGGATTTGTCACGGCGTCCCGCAATCCTCTTGGCCCTGCACGGCCATCCTAGTATGGATGTCCGTCATGGCATGTCCGAAAAAATCCCATGGCCGTCTGTCGATCAGCGCTTCATCGACACCGCGCGATCTGATGAGCGGAACGCCACGCCTGAAAGGGGCATGGCTGATCAAGATCATTACGCTGTTTCCCAAAGCCTTTCCCGGAGTTCTGGGCGAAAGCCTGACGGGGAAAGCCTTGCAGCGGGGTCTGTGGGCGCTGGAGACCGTCGACCTGCGCCCCTTTGGCGAAGGCAAGCACCGGAACATCGACGACACACCCGCAGGAGGCGGCGCCGGTCTGGTGATCCGCGCCGACGTGATGGGCAAGGCCGTTGTCTTCGCTCAGCGTGGTCTACCGAAGGACCGGACGCGCTGGCCGCTGCTTTACCTTTCCCCGCGCGGCAGGCTCTTCGATCAGGCGATGGCGCGTCGTTTCGCAGGAACCGACGGTATGACGCTGATCTGCGGCCGGTTCGAAGGACTGGACGAACGGGTCATCGAGCATTTCGACATCGAGGAAATCAGCTTGGGGGATTTCGTGCTGACCGGTGGGGAAATCGCCGCCCAGGCGGTGCTGGACGCCACGCTCCGGCTGCGGCCGGGGGTTCTGGGCAACGCGGTCTCGACCCGGGAAGAAAGCTTTTCCGCAGGATTGCTCGAGCATCCGCAATATACCCGGCCCGCTGAGTGGCATGGCCGCGCGATTCCCGATATTCTGCTGTCCGGACATCACGGCGAGATAAAGGCATGGCGCAGGGCCGAGGCCGAACGTCTCACGAGAGAACGTCGACCCGATCTGTGGGCGGCGTATGGAGATG
>JBCCVK010000112.1:0-7383 GCA_039195495.1 Pseudomonadota bacterium | reverse complement strand
CGCGGCTTCGTTGCGGGTATGGGGATTGGCACGCACAAGCCCGCAGGTTGACCCGTCACTTCGGGGATGCCGCGCAAAACCACATTTTCGGCGAAACGGCCCGTCGTTTCTATCGCCTGGTGAAGGCGATAGAAACGACGGGCCGTTTCGCCGAAAATGTGGTTTTGCGCGGCATCCCCGAAGTGACGGGTCAACCTGCGGGCTTGTGCGTGCCAATCCCCATACCCGCAACGAAGCCGCGCAACGGGCCAGTCAGAGCCCCACATCACCCGTTCCGGTCCAAAGGACTCGACGACGTGATCCGCGTAGGGCGCGAGGATGTCGTCCGACCAGGCTTTATCTGCCTCTGTCACCAAACCCGAAAGTTTGCAGAAAGCCTGCGTATCGCGTGCCAAGGCCGACATGCCATTAGCCCATGCGCGCAAGCTTTTCGCCGAATGCGTGCGAAACTGCGGCTTCATACAGTGATCGATGACCGCGCGCATGTCGGGATGGCGCGTGAGAAGCGTGTGGAAACGCCCGAGATGGCGGGGAAATCCGAGACAGTCGAAAGTCAGGTCGAGATCGACGATTGCGGCATAAGCCCATTGCACATCGTCGCGCAGCATCCAGGCGTCGTCGGCGATGTCTTGGATCATCGGGCGCACGCCGGCGAATTTGGGATGTGCGGCAAGACGTTCAAGCACCGATGCCTGAGACCGGTCTTCGAAGTCGATCCATCCGACGATTTTTGCGACATACGGCGTCGTGTCGGCAATCCCGAGGAGATAGTCGGTTTCGGCGACCGTCGGCGCCGCTTGTACCAAAACGGTGGCTTCCACGCCTGCCGCATCCAGATCGTCGCTCAGGTCGCCAGGGTGGTACGGCCTTGCAAGGATCGGATCGTCCATCGGCATCCACGGATAGTCACCGCGTTTTGGATGCCAGAAATGCTGGTGTGCATCGATATCGCCCATATGCCCCTTCCAAACGAAAGTGTCGGCGCGGGATCCTGCCCGCGCCGGCATGCTTCGGAACCGAACCGGCGCTCAGTTCACGCAGGTGTCGATGTTGTCGTTGTCACAGACGTCGAGGCCGGTGAAGATCGGATCGTCGACCGGCTTGCCTTCCACGATGTCTCTCAGGACGTACATCGCCGTGTAGCCCATTTCGAACGGTCGCTGTCCAACGAGGCCGTTGCCAAGCCCGTCGGCGGTCTGTTCGAGCTGCATCGGCAATGTGTCGGCGACAACGATCGTCAGGTCCCCCGCGTCCATCCTGGCCTTGTATGGCTCGGCCGCCTGACGGTAGGCGTTGTCGAACCACTGGGTGAAGGCACCGGTCGACAGGAAGGCCGTCAGAGCCGGATTGGCCGCCAGGATATCGCTCATGCCCTGAACCGCGACGTTGCCGTCGTCGTTGGTGATCAGCGGGCAGCCCGAGATTTCTCTCCAGCCGCCTTCGCCGGCCAGAGCCGTGCCCGGAGGGGTGCCGGTGTCGGCACCGGCCAGGGTGTCACGCGCGCCTTTGAGGCGTTCGTTGTGATTAGCGGCGGCCGCGCCGCCGGTTTGCAGGCAGATGGTGCCGCCGTCAGGATGACGTGCCTGGACGAGCTTGGCCAGGTTCACGCCGATGTCGTAATTGTTCGTGCCGACATATGTCGTGCGCAGACCGGCATCCTTGGGCAGAAGATCCGAGTCCCAAGTCATGACCGGGATGCCCGCGTCGGCGGCGGCTCTCAGCACTTTGGCCATGGCCGGTGCGTTCGACGGGGCCACGGCGATCCCATCCACACCTTTGGTGATCAGGTCCTGCACGATCTGGATCTGCTCGAACTCGGTGTGCTCACCGGGGCCGATGTATTCGCAGGTCACGTCTGCGAGCTCTGCCTGAGCCTTGTAGCAGCCGTCGCGGGCCAGATCGAAGAACGGGTTGTTCATCGCTTTGGGAACCAGTGCGAAAGTCCTGGCACGGCTCTCTGCCGTGGCCGCCGCCGGGGCCAGCACGGCCATGATTGCAGTTGCGGTGAGAAGTCTCTTCATCATTTCCTCCCTCGGGCTTTTGAAGAATGTGGATGGGGGATCATTTTCCCCCGCGGCTGCGGATTTGTTCCAACAACACGGCTAGGATCAGGAACAGCCCGACAAAGAACTGCTGCCAGAGCGCCGGGATCCCGGCGAGCAGCAGCGAGTTTCGAATGAGTTCGATGAGCGCCGCGCCGATCGGAGCGCCCAGGGCGAAGACGGTCCCGCCCATCAGATTCGCGCCGCCGATCACCGTGGCGGCAATGGCCGTGAGTTCCCAGGTGAAACCCATCCCATTGGTCACGGAACCCGTGTAGCCAACGAAGAGAAAGGCCGAGAGCCCCGCACAGAGCGAACACACGACATAGACCGAGACGACGATGCGTTCCACCGGGATCCCGGCGAGCTTGGCCGCATGGGCGTTGCCGCCGATGGCGATCACCCAGCGACCCCAGGTTGTAAAGCGCCAGACCCACCAGAAGATCGCGGTAAGGACGATCAGGACCAAGACGACATTGGGCACGCCGAGCACGCTTTCGCCGCCAATCCATTCGAACAGCGCCATATCCGGGCCGAAATCGTAGATCATCTTGTTTTGCGACACGACCCGCGCGAGCGACACCACGATCGAGAGCATACCCAGCGTCACCACGAAGGGCGGCATGCGCAGATAGGCGATCAGGATACCGTTTACGAGGCCCACGGCGGCGGCCGTCAGCATGCAGCCCAAGAAGCCAAGCTCGATGCCGTAGCCTGCCTGCATGATGAGCCCGGTCACGATGCCGCTCAGACCCACCAGCGAGCCGACCGAAAGGTCGATCCCCGCGGTGCAGATCACTGCCGACATACCCAGCGCCATGATGCCAAAGAAGGCGAAATTGCGGGTGATGTTGAACATATTCCGTTCAGTCATGAAAGCGTCCGACACAAAGGTCATCACGACCCCCAGCGTTACAATCGCCAGGAACACCCAAAAAGGCTGTGTGCGCAAAATCGCCCCGATACCAGAGACTTCCCACCTCTGCGTGATGCTTTCGTCGATCTTTGCGTGGTCTTTCGTGGTCTTTCGCGTCGCGTCCGTCATGCTGCTTCGATCGCCCCGATGATAAGCCCCGTCACTTCCTCCGGGGTCGTGTCGCCGATCCGTTTGTCGGCCACCTTGATGCCCCGGCGCAAAACGGCCACGCGGTCGCAAACGTCAAAGACGTCCGGCATCCTGTGAGAGACCAGGATCACCGCGTGCCCCGTGTCTTTGAGCCGCTTGATCAGCGCCAGGACTTCGGCAACCTGCCGGACTGAGATGGCGGCCGTCGGTTCGTCCATCAGGACAAGCTTCGGATCGGAAAGGCGCGTGCGCGCGATGGCAACCGCCTGGCGCTGCCCCCCCGACATCCGCTTGACCAGATCGCGTGGGCGGGTTTCCGATTTCAGCTCGGCAAAAAGCCTGCCCGCCCGCGCATACATGCCTGGATAATCGAGCATCGAAAAAGGCCCGATCTTCCTTTTCAATTCGCGGCCCAGGAACACGTTGGCTGCAGCGGTCATGTTGTCGCAGAGCGCAAGATCCTGATAAACGATCTCGATTCCCGCGTCCCGCGCGTCGATCGGCTTGCCGAATTCAACCCTGCGCCCCTCGATCAGGATCTCGCCGCTTGAGGGGAGGAAGTTACCGGCGATGATTTTCATCAAGGTCGATTTTCCCGCCCCGTTATCGCCCATAAGCCCCACGGCCTCGCCCGGTTCAACCGCAAGGTTCACGCCCTGCAAGGCATGGATCGCTCCAAAGCTTTTGGTGATGTTCTTGAGTTCCAGCAAACTCATGCCTTTTCCCCCATTGCCTGCCTCGCGGCCCGTGTTTGCGCGCTCAATCGGTAGATCGCCGGCATGTCCACCATGTCGACGCCGATGCGGGATCGGGCTGCGAGCGACTTGACGCCGGCCTCGGCGACTGCGGTCGCACAGTAACCGTCCCAGGCATTCGCGGCGGCCGACGCAGGTTTCCCGGTTTCGATGGAATCCAGCCACGCCTTGTTCTGCAGGCGGTAAGCGTCCGCAAACCGCGGGCGCCAGTCCGAGGCGTATCGTTCGACCGATTTCAATGACGTGTTGTACACCGCGTGGACGGGCGTATTGAGCAGAACCGAGCCATGTTCACCGACCAGCTCCCCGCGTATGTCGTAGCCATAGGCGGCATTGTTGTTCACTTCGACATTGACGAGGGGTCCGCCGGTCGTTTCCAGAACCATGAAGACCGGCGCAGCCGACCGGGCGGCCGTCGTCCCGCACGTGCCTTGAAAGACGGAGATTGAGTGGTATTCGGTGCCAAGGACGTAACGGGCGATGTCGAACTCGTGCGGCGCGGAGTTGGAGATGGCCATCTCGCCCGTGAACCATTCCGGCGCTTCCACGTTGCGATGAAAATTGTGCATCATGACCGCTTCGCCCAGGGCTCCTTCCGCGAGCGCGGCCTTCATTTCAACATAGGATGGGTCGAAACGGCGCATGAAACCGGTTTGAACGAACCGACGGCCGGCGTTCACTTCCGTTTGGATGACCGCAAGGCAGGACGCAGAACTTGGCGCCAGAGGCTTTTCGCAAAGCACCGGCTTGCCGGCTTCGATCGCGGCAATGGTCAGCGGCGCATGCGTGTCATCCGGACTTGCGATCAGAACCGCGTCGACATCCTGTCGGGTGATGGTCGTCACGGCGTGCGTCGATATGTCGGTGGCCCCGAACGCGTCCGCCACGCGCCGCGCCCGATCCGTCTGGGTATCGCAGACGACCTGGAGCGTCGCCCCCCGCACCTTGGCCGCCAGGATCCGGGCATGATCGGTCCCCATGACGCCAGCACCGATGACAGCGACGCGTATGCTCATCCCATCGGCCCTACCCGATCAGCTTCGCTGCCGGGCCGGGGGCTTGGCCGTCATAGCCGCCCCAGACCGATTGATCGTAATGAACGACCGATCCGGTCAGCATCCCGCTGTCGTCCGAGGCCATCCACGGCACCGCCCGCGCGACCTCTTCCGGGTCCAGCAGGCGGCCAAAGGGCAGGCCCGCCCTGGCCCTGGCTTCCCAATCGAGGTCGCCGGATTCCTCGAGCTGCAACTGGCGTTCGTGATCCGAGGACATCCAGCCGACGTCCGGCTGGTTCACGTGCACATGGTTGCGCATCAGCGCATAGCCGGCGCTGCGGGTCAGCGTCGACGGCGCCGCCTTGGAGGCGCAATAGGGCGCGATGAAGGGTTGCCCCGCCCGCGACGAGGTCGAGCCGATATTGACGATGCGGCCCTCGATGCCCTCACGCTCCATCACCTTGACGGCATCCTGCATCAGGAAGAAGGGCGCGCGGACGTTCATGGCGAACATGCGGTCAAAAAGCGCGGGCGTGGTGTTGAGAAGGTTGCCTCGATCGGTCAGCCCGATGGCATTCATGACGCGAAACAGTTCTGCGCGGCCGGTCCCGGTCATCTCCGCCCCGGTCGGCTCGGGCTTTTGCGCCGGTGGCGTCGCGCGCTCCCCCGAGCCGAACGCGCGACCTCGCCATGGACGACGCAAGGCGCGCCTGCGGCGTTGGAAAGGACATGCCGCCCGGCGATCCGGTCCTTTGCGGCCTCGATATCGCTCTCGAACGGCCTGCCGGAGAGGCGGCCGTCGCGGACCGGGACGCCATGGCGGCCGGAGGGTCGCGCCCGACTCTTCCATAGGTATGGGCAAGCGGTGGCCCGTCTTCATGTGCTCGTCGGGTGCTTTCCAGTCACCGATGGCCGCGTCGACCTGATCGCGCGGGGGGCGTGGGCGTGGGATTGTCCAGGCGATTTCCCGTATGTCCTGGGGCAGGGTGATAAAGGCCGGGCCACAATCGGCCGGGTCCGGCATCGTCGCGACCGCCTGGGGCAGGCTTTGGATAATCTGCGCCGGATGGGCGCTTCGGCCCCAATGGCGGGACACCGTGCGGAAGCAGTCGTTGACCGTGGTGCCGGGACTGCCAAAATGCTCGACCGGCTGCAAAACCGGATCGGGCAGGCGGTTGATGAACGTGTCGCCAGCCAACAGAAGAACCGGCAGCCGGTTGGCATGCCCTACGCCGGCGGCGGTAATCATATTCCTCTCGCCCGGACCGACCGAAGACGTGGCGACCATGATCTGGCGACGCTTCCTGGCTTTGGCATAGACGATTGCCGCCAGCGCCATGGATTGTTCGTTCCGGCCGCGCCAGGTGGGCAACTGCCCCTGTACCCGCTCAAGCGCTTCCGCCGGGCACGGCACGTTAGCACGGCCGAAAATCCCGAAGACGCCCGCAAACAGGGCAACGCGGCCGCCATCGATTTCGGTGAACTGGCCGCAGAGATAACGACCAACGGCCTCGGCCATTGTCAGGCGCGCGGTCTTTCCCGTCATTCCATTGCCCTTCCCGATGCTTTTCCAGCAGCGTTCGAAATGATCATTGACAACCAAAGCGCTTTGCAATGATCATTGCAAGAAGAAAATCGGGAAGAGAGCGTTGCAAGAGATTTCAGTTCTCGGTTGCGATCGGATTGGTCGTATGCATGCCGACAATATCGCGGCGCATCCCCGCGCGGCGTGTGCGGGCGTCTTCGATGTTCACGCGCCTTCCGCTGAAGATGTTGCAAACAGACACGCGGTTCGGAACTTCGCCGCGGCCGAAGCCGCCATAGGGTCGGAAGATGTCGATGCGGTGCTGATCGCGACACCGACACCGACGCATGTCGAACTCATCGAAAGGGCCGTGAATGCGGGCAAGCCGGTGCTTTGCGAAAAGCCGATCGACCTATCGCTTGGCCGGGTCAACGCGCTGAAAGAGCGAATCGCGGATGCCGACGTTCCGATCATGTTGGGCTTCGTCCGTCGGTTCGACCCGGGGCATGCCGCGGCGCGTCAGGCGGTTTTGAACGGAGAAATCGACGAGCTTCATCAGGTGATCATCACGTCGCGGGATCCGGGAATGGCCCCCGATGCCTGTATCGAAGCATCGGGGGGATTTTCCGCGACATGACGATCCACGATCTTGATCTTGCCCGGTTCATGCTTGGCGAGAAGGTCGCCGCCGTTTCGGCGCATGGGTCCCGAATGGTCGCCCCGGCGTCCATGGAAAGGTGCGACGATTGCGACGCCGTGGTCGTCACCCTGACGACCGCAAGCGGCAAACAGGCGATTATCACCAACTCCCGCCAGGCCGCTTACGGATATGACCAAAGGCTAGAGCTGTTTGGCTCGAAAGGAATGGTGATTTCCGACAATCGCCGCGACCATCCGAGGACCAAACATATCGCGGGTTCCATCAATATCTCGGCGCCGCTGCGGCATTTTTTCATTGAGCGCTACGCCGAGGCGTTCAATATCGGAATCAGCCATTTCG
>JBCCVK010000111.1:0-7445 GCA_039195495.1 Pseudomonadota bacterium | reverse complement strand
TTTCGGCGCGCCCGGGGGATGTTCTTGCGGACGTGGCGTCAGCCCACGACGCCGTTGTCGTCTCTCTTCACCACTATGACGGCCGAACGCGGCAGGCTGTTCTCGCCATCCGGGAAGGGACGGTCCGGATGCTGGATGCCGACGAACATCGTGCGGCGGTCGGACGACCAGGTGAGCCCCGTCACCTCGCTGCCTTTCGGACCGGTCAGGAAGCGACGAATTTCGCCCGTCACCGGATCGCCCGCAAGCATCTGGTTGTTGCCCATACCCGCGAACTCACCCTCGTTCGAGTCATCGCCGTCGGTCTGAATCCAGATGAGTCCGGCGGTGTCGATCTGCATCCCGTCCGGCGAGTTGAAGAGGTTGCCCGCGTTGATGTTGGCGGTGCCCGCATAAGGCCCGTCGGCATGCACGTCTGGATTGCCTGCCATCACATAGAGATCCCAGTCGAAGGTGTTGGCCGCGTGGTTGTCGCCATGCGGGCGCCAGCGCACGATCTGGCCATAGCGGTTGACTTCGCGCGGGTTGACCGCGTTCACGGTCATCGGATCACCGCCGGCATTCGTACGGATCGAACCGTCGGAATTGGTGGCTCCGCGGCGGCTGTTGTTGGTCAGGCAGCAATAGCCCTCGACCGCTCTGGAATTGACCGCGATCCATTCGGGACGGTCCATGGTCGTGGCACCGACGGCGGAACCCGCGGTACGGGTGTGGATGGCGATCTCGGCCGGGCTCATGTCCGTGGCCTCCGGCGTCAGGGCGATCCACTCTCCGGTCAGGTCGTCGTTGAACTTGGCGACGTAGAGCTGTCCCTCGGACAGCAGGGTCGAGGTGTCGCCGCCCGGGACATAGATGTCGCGCGAAACCCACTTGTATATGAACTCGCCACGCTCGTCGTCCCCCATATAGATGATCACACGGCCATCAGGGGCCAGCGCATAGGCCGCGTTCTCGTGCTTGAAGCGGCCCAGAGCGGTGTGCTTGACCGGGGTCGAGTCCGGATTCGCCGGATCGATCTCGACGATGTAGCCCGCGCGATGCGGCTCATTCGGGTTTTGCGAGATGTCGAAGCGGGCGTCCCATTTGTGATAGTCGTAGCCCCAACCGTCCACGCCGATGCCGTAACGCTTATAACCCGCGGCAATGGTTTCATCGGTGGGCATGTCCCCGGTCGAACCGAAGTAGCCGTTGAAATTCTCCTCGCAGGTCAGATAGGTGCCCCAGGGCGTCCGGCCCGAACCGCAATTGTTGAACGTGCCGAGCGAGGACATGCCCGACGGATCGTCGGCGGTCTTGAGCAGGTCGTGGCCGGCGGCGGGCCCGTCGAGCCTCATCGGCGTGTTATGGGTGATGCGGCGGTTGAAGGGGCTGTCGACGACCACGGACCACCCCCCGTCGCGTTCTTCGATCTCCATCACCGCCACGCCTTGCAGGTTCTGCAGGATCCGAACGTCCTCCAGGCTTCCGGGAGTTCCGTCCTCGGCATGCGGCAGATTTGTCGGCCGGTTGGTGTATTCGTGGTTCACCACGAGAAGCTCGCGACCGCCGATATTGAACAGCTCCATCCCGTCGGTGTTCTCACCGAAGACACGATCGGAACCCGCAACCGGAATGCCCTTTTCCGCATCGAAGGCCGGCACGTCCGAGAACAGCGGATCACCCCAGCGTACCAGCACCTTCCACGAATAGCCTGCGGGCACGTGCACGGTTCCGTCGGTTTGCGGGGCAAGCTGCTCGAAAGCGAAGCGATTGGCCTGCTGCGCCATGGCGGTGCTGCCCCTCAGAAGGGACGTGCCCATGACCGCGGCACCGGAGCCGAAGGCCAATGCGCCGCCAAGAAAGCCGCGGCGCGAGATCGCGCGCTCGACCACATGGTCGAATTCATGCATTTCGGGGCGGGGGAAGTTCAGTTCGTCCCATGCGTCCGCGGACAGCTGGGGTTGATTGACGTCTTTCATACCTTGCTCCCTATATTCGTCAGATTTGCCTACGCGGCGGTGGATATACGACGCTAATCTAGTGCCGCTTCCCGAAAGATTTTTGACGAAGAGCATATCGAGAAAGATTTCTGCGCCGGTGCGACGTTATCACGCGCGCAGCTGCGTCAATTTCGCTCGGGAAAGAGCCGCGGCGCATCCTGCGATCTGTTTCGTTCCATACGGTCACGACCTCTCGCGGCCCGCTATGCTCCCGTATCCGGTTTTTCGGACGGGCCGGCCGCGGTTCGCGCGTTCCACATGCGGCGATGGTCGCTAAAGCTTGTTCACGGGCGTCTTCAGCATCATGTTGCCGGCGCCATCCTTGGGAACCTCGCCCGCGCGTATGTTCACCTGGAGCGAGGGCAGGATGAGCGTCGGCAGGGCAAGCTGGGCGTCGCGCTCGGTCCGGAACCTGACGAATTCCTCGCGGGTCCTGTCGCCGCCCACATGGACGTTCGCCGCCTTCTGTTCTCCGATGGTGGTCAGCCAGGCGATGGCGCGGCCGCCGGGCCCGTAATCGTGACAGATGAACAGACGCATCTCGTCGGGGAGCGAAAGAACGCGCTGGATCGAGTCGTAGAGCTGACCGGCATCGCCGCCCGGGAAATCGGCGCGCGCCGAACCGCCATCGGGCATGAAGAGCGTATCGCCCGTGAAGACCGAGTCGCCGACCACATGCACCATGCAGGCCGGGGTGTGGCCCGGCGTATGGAGCGCAAAACAGGGCAGGGTGCCGATCCGGTAGGTGTCGCCATCGACGAAAAGCTTGTCGAATTGCGAGCCGTCGCGCTGGAATTCGGTACCTTCGTTGAAGATCCTGCCGAACATGTCCTGCACGGTCTGCACATGCTCGCCGATGCCGATCCTGCCGCCCAGTTTCTCCTGGATATAGGGCGCACCGGAGAGGTGATCGGCATGGACATGTGTTTCGATGATCCACTCCAGCGTCAGCCCGCGTTCGCGGATGAAGGCGATGATCCGGTCGGCGCCGTCGAAGGTCAGCCGGGCCGCGGCCTGGTCGAATTCCATCACCGGATCGATCACCGCGCAGGCTGCGCCGGTCGGGTCGCGAACCACGTAGCTGATCGTGCTCGACTGGTCGTCGAAGAAACCGGTGACCTCGGGTTTTGCGGATAGATCGACGGACGGGATCGTCATGGCGGCCTCCTTCGGTCAGTCGAGCGTGACCTCGCCCCTGGGACTGTCGAGCACGAAGGACAGTGCGGCGGGACCTTCGGATATCCCGGCGAGATGCGCGATATTCAGGATTTCGAAGATTTCCCGCAAGCGGGCGGGCTCAGGCGTGGCGATTTGAATTCGTTTCAGGCGAATGCCCAGATCCCGCTGCCCGGTCGAGGGATGCGGGCCGGGCGACCATTCGATGAAGGCCGGGAGCAGACCGCCTTCGGGCAGGTGCCCGTCCTTCGGCACGGTGAGCCTCCAGGTGCGGTCACCGCGGCGAAAATCGACGACCTCGCCCAGATCGACCGGGCTGGCGGCCACGACACCGTCGAAATCGTCGGGATTCACCACCCAGCAGAGCGCGCGCGGACGCTCTTTCAGCCGGGCTCGTGTTGCCGCATCATCCAGCGAGAACCACCGGGCGCGTCCCGGGTCGGGAGCTTCGGGATCTATGGCGATCAACTCGAAAAAACGCTCAGTCCCGGCTTGCATGACGTGGTTGTGAGTGCTCATCGCATCATGTTTCGAGCCGCGCGGCACTTCGACTCCGAGCGCGGACCGCATGGCCGCCACCCCCTGTTCGAGAGAATCCGCGCCGATGACGAAATGGTCGATCTTGTTCTGCATTCCGGGTCCTCACGTATCGGGTGATGGGGGCGTCGCGGCAAGGTTCGCCTTGCGGCCGTCGGTGCCTGCGAGGCCGATGTCGAAATGGACAGCGCGCCCTGTTTCGGAGCCGCCGGCGATCATGCGAATATCGGCCATGGGCGGATGCGCACCGGGATATGGCAGGGCCGTCGGCGTTGCCGTCGTCCCCATGATATATGGCGTCGGACCGATCGCGGGCATCATGTGCGGCCTCACGGCTGCAAGCACATCGAAAACCCTTGGTAAGCCGGGTTCGAAAGGCATATCGGCAGATCGTTCCTCGACTCGGCCGGATCGACGGTCCTGCGCCAGACCGCCAAAGAGATCGAATGGGATGTCCTGCGCGTTCACTTCTGTGTCTTCTGCATATGCCGCAGGATGACAGCCCAAAAATCATGCGTCAATATTCGGCAAATTAGTTTTGCCCGGCGGAACAATATCCTCGAGCGGCCGCCCCCGCACGGATCGTGCCGCCCAGTCCGCGGGGTGCCGGAAGCGCCAAGGCGGAAGATGCCGACCGGACGCGGCGCATCCCATCCCGACGCTCGAACCACCTCCGATCAACGGGAACATCGCGGCCAGCCCGAACACCCCAGCGCGTGGATCACGGTCCGTCATACGGCCGTGGTTGACTGGGAGGCATCTCGGAGCATGGCGATTTGCGGGTCGTGTTCGGTGGTATGGCCACCCGCGACACTGATAATCCGCGGCACTGAACACAGACGCAGACGGGGTAAGGGGCGTCCATTTGAGGCCGCTCGAATCCGCGGCGACGAGGGGATCGGCGCCGATGTCGCCGTGATGATCGGGTTGGCACAGACCTCGCTGACCGAAGGGCCGCCCGATCCGGACGTTCTTTCTCGTCCGCGATACGTCCGGTTCCGAACGGGTGTTCCGCTCGTCCGTGCGGCGTGACGGATGGCGCGCGTTTGCGGCGGACGCATGACGGTGAGCGGTTTCCAGGGATGGCGGGCCGTGCCCTTGCCTGTCGGGCCCCGGGGGGCTGGCGGAACTGCTTGAGCGCGCGGCCTTTCGGGCGGATATACCGGTCGGTCGCTCCCGGCGCCCCGGCCGAAGTCGACACGGCTTCAGGTGCCATCGTTGCGTCTGGACTTGTCGAAGACACAAATGCGCGGTGCGATCTGAACGCCTCAGATCGAGCCGGCCTCGACCATGTAATTATTCGCCGAACACATCGCTGCATCGTCGGAGGCGAGGAAGAGAACCATTCGGGCGACATAAACCGGATCGATCAGGTCCGGGAGGCATTGGCGGGCGCGATGTGCCTCCAGCGCCTCAGGTGTCGCCCAAAGCTCTTTTTGGCGCTCGGTCATGATCCAGCCGGGAACGACGGTATTGACGCGGATGCGATGGTCGCCAAGGTCTCGCGCCATGGTGCGAGTCAGGCCGTGTACGGCCGCCTTGGCGGTCGCATAAGCGGGAAAGCCGCCGCCGGCCTCCCACCATGAATTTGATCCCATGTTGATGATCGACCCGCCTCCGTTCTCGATCATACCCGGCGCGACGGCCTGAATGGCGAAAAACATGTGACGGAGGTTCGTATTCTGGCGGTCGTCCCAGTATTCGGGCGAAACATCTTTCCAGTCGTGGCGGTCGTCACGGGCGGCATTGTTGACGAGCACATGCGCAGGGCCGAGGCGATCGGTAAGTTTCATCAAAGCGGCTTGCGTCGCGGCGATGTCACGGAGATCGCAGATTTCGTATGCGATCTCGCCGGTGGCGCCGGCCAATGCGACGCTTGCGGTTTCGTCGAGGTCGAGGACCCCGACACGCGCGCCTTGCGCGGCGAAGGCTTTGACGATTTCGCCGCCGATGCCCTGGGCACCTCCCGAGACGACGACAGTTTTGCGGTTCAGACTGGGATAGATTGCAAAGTCCGGCATTATGAGCCTCGAGCTTGGAAACGGGAGTATGATCGGCTTTTGGGCCCGGGATCGTGAATGGGGCCGTCGGCAAGCCCTAATGACAAATGCGCATGCCGGCAATGGTTCTGAACCCGCCATTTGCGGCGACCGGCATAAAGGCCCGTGTGGCTTTATATGGCCCCCGCCTGATTGCAACGGCCTGGTTGGATCTGGCTCGGCGGTCACGAATGTCGAGTGATCCGGCCCCGGTTCGTTCAGATCGAGGCGGAACCAGAAGCGATTGTCGCCTTGCCGAAGCGTTTTGGGCAGCCAGTTCAGGGGCCCGGCCTCGAGACCGGGCCGCAGAACAAATGATGGCTCAGTCTGCCGGCGTAGATGTGGTGGATGCCCTCTCCGGAAACGGCATCGCTATGTGCCATGGTGGAAGTGTTGAAACCCCCTAAGAAAGAGAGCATCCATGAGTGAAGATATCATCATCGGCGTTGATCTGGCAAAGAACGTGTTCCAACTGCATGGCGCACGGCGAGATGGTCAGGTCTTATTTCGCAAAAAGCTGTCCCGCCCGCAATTCAGAGCCTTTTGCGCAAAGCATCCGAAATGTCTGATTGCGATGGAAGCGTGTTCCACTTCGCATTACTGGGCCCGCGAGCTGCAACGTATGGGCCATGAGGCATGTCTGATCCCGCCGCTCTACGTCAAACCTTTCGTGAAACGGCACAAAAATGACGCCGCAGATGCCGAAGCAATTACCGAAGCGGCTTTGCGTCCGAGCATGACTTTTGTGGCTCCAAAGTCGGCAGAGCGGCAAGCCTTGACGATGATGATGCGCACCCGTGATCAGCTGTTGGAACAACGGACAGCCACAGTGAACGCCTTGCGCGGCCATCTTGCAGAATTTGGGATCATTGCGCCCATTGGGATCAGTAATGTCACCAAACTGAAATCAACCCTCGCCGAAAGCGATGGTGTCCCTGTGCTCGTCACTGAAATGGCGATACTGCATTTTGACCGCATCGACCGGCTCAGTGAAGAGATTGACCGGCTTACGGCGAAAATCCATGAGCATTGCCTTGAGAGTGACAGCGCGCAGCGCTTGCGGTCCATGCCAGGAATTGGGCCAATCGCAGCAATGGTTATTGAGGCATTTGCCCCCGAGATGGCTAATTTTGAGAAAGGCCGCGACTTCGCCGCTTGGCTTGGGCTTGTCCCCAAACAGCATTCGTCGGGCGGAAAGACACGTCTCGGCCAGACCAGCAAGATGGGACAGCAGGACATTCGACGCGCGCTGATCACAGGTGCCATGAGCCGGATCGCCGGATATGCGAGACAAAAAAGCCGTGCCGCACCTTGGCTTCAAGACAAACTGGATCGTAAACCAAAAATGGTGGCGGCGGTTGCTCTTGCCAACAAGATGGCACGTCAAATCTGGGCGATGATCATGAAAGAGGAACGCTACCACCCGGAACAAACCGCCGTAGCATAAAGATCTGTTCGCCCCAACCGGCGGCCGGCGGCGGCAAGCAAGGAGTGCACTGAGAAGAATGGACGTCGATTGAACAAGTTCTGATTGGGAAGCCAGATAGGGGTCGGGCGCTCAACAGCCCGCGGAGTCGAATTGGACCCGATCAGCGAACTGACCATCATGGCCCGCGGCGCGTGAGAAGCCGCAATCCGAGGCCGAACACACGACCGCAATCAATCGCCGACAATCAGATCAGAAAGTCCTTGCAAAACCGAGGGCATCCACACA
>JBCCVK010000110.1:0-7488 GCA_039195495.1 Pseudomonadota bacterium | reverse complement strand
TGACCATCCGCCGACCCAACCGAACCTTCCGCCACTGCGTAAGATATGCCGTCGATCAGCACCGCCAGATCGATGCCATCTCCTTCCGGTCCATCGACCTCGCCGTTCCACAACAAGACGATATGCCGATCCTCGCCGTCTTCGAGAGCCCCGGTCAGATCGACGGTATAGGTGCGCGTGGTCGCCGTGCCCGGATTGGTGCCATCCTCGGGATCCTCGTCCGGCAAGGTGAGCGTGACCTTCAATTCGTCCGAACCACCGTCGTGGGAGAGGCGGATGGCATCGAATTTCATGCTTTGAAATTCCGTTTCCAAGTCGCTTTCCGGAACGCCGTCTCCATCGTCGACCAATGCGTCATCGACGATCTGGGCGAAGACCATCGTCGGGACGGCCCCCGTGCCGACCTTCCAAAAGGACAGGCTGAAGCCGCCATCGCGGGCATCCAGCGCATTGATGCGTCCGAGAATATGAGAATCGCCGGCCAGCGACAGGGTCTGGTCCTGAATTTGAACGCCGTTCTTACCGCTACCCCGGATCTCGCCATATCCGGTCGGATTGGCCGCGTCGTTCACGACGAAGCGCGGCGTATTGTCCAAGGGTGGATAGGCCAGATCGTTGGACGGCGCGTTCGGGTCGGTCTCTATCGTTCCGTTGAACGACCAGTAGATCTTTTCGACGCCATTGTCGGGCAGCGGCGCCGGCTCATCATCATCCCCTTCGGAACCGCGCGAAGACTGGCGGCGGCCCCCGGCAGGATCCGCCGATTGCCTGGATATCCGCCGGATGTCCCGCACCGAATCCGGTTCGGATGCCCGCCGCGCCGGACGGGTGCCCTGGTCGGACACACCGGCGCGAGGCTGGGGGTCTTCTTCCACCTGCACGGGCGTCTGCGAGGGCACCGCCAGGACCTCGGGAACAGTTCCCCCGGGGCCGATATTGATGATGATCGTCTCCGCCTCCGCATTGATGACCACATCTCCGGCCACCGTGGGCGCATCGGCCTGCGCCACTTGGTAGGCGCCGGGTTCCGCCACGGGCGATGAAAGAAGCTGGCTGCGCCAGGAATGCGAAGCGGCCACCGCGGGCAGATAACTCGTCGCCAGGCCGCAAAACATCGAGAAAATCGACAGGACGGTGGAAAATACGCGGCGCATGGCGACCTCCATGTCAGGCCGGGATCGCCCGATCCCGTATCCCTGGTTCAAATCCCGTGGTCACCCGATCCGGCGGCCCGGCGGCAGCTCGGCGGTCCGGCGCCAATGACGAAAAATTCATTAGATCGTGATTCTAAGTGATTCTCTTCATTCATAATCCATAATCAACCCGGACAGTGTGACATTTCTTAAAAACCTGACCGCGTTCGGAAAGAAATGTCACTTCGAGGCCGCGCTGGCAAAGGCTGGAAAATGGCCGGACGCCTGGGCAACAAGATTTCGGCACGGTACGGTGGAACGAACGGAACGGCATCCGCCGATACCCTACCCTGCCGGGATATGCGAGGTACTCGCCGTCGACGCGCACGCGCTTCTGATCGGATCCGATGGCGATGGCAGACCTGGAACACAACCTGGACCCGTCGCGTTTTGGTGCCGCTGCCTTGACAGGATTTATTGCGGCAAAGGGGACGAACCAGGGGAATGAAACGGCCGGACGAATTCCGAGCTTATGCGGTCCGCATCGCGCCGCCCATCGGCCTGACGCGCAAGCAGGTCGCATCGGATTTGGGGGTTGACATATCGACGCCGAACGAATGGGTGACGTGCTGGATGTCAGTGAGCGGGGCCTGCGCGCCCTCGACGCGAACAGCGCATGACCGCTACCGCAATCCCCAACGCGCGATGAAGTAGGACAGCTCTCTCACGGCTGCCGTCCGGGCGATGGCGATCGCCGCAGCAGGGTTTTCGGTTTTAGCCACAGCGACTTCAAAGGCGAATTTTCCGGCACGGTCGGGACCATACGTTTCCGGCGCAACGAATACCACGCCCGCGATCCGAAAGGTGCCAAATGACGTCGCGTGAAAGACTTCGAGCCGCACATCGACCCGAACGTCCGGCGCGTTCCGAAACGGCCATGGTTCCGGAGCCGTCAGTTGTCCGGTGATCCCCTTTAATTCTCGGGCGATCTGCAACGTCAAGGCGCGATCGGGGTCGTCGGTCCAGAGTGGACCGAGGGGCGTTATCGCTCCGCTCGCGTCGCGGGTGTATATAGCCTCGCTCTCGGCATAAACCGGCAGCGTTACCGACGTGACCTCTATCCGAGCATAATTCACGGACACCCGTTCGGGCATTGCGGACGACCCGATCGATCCATAGCGGAGTTCCGGACTGCCGCAGGCCAGCAGAGTTCCGCAAAGAGAGATCACCATCGGAATACGCAGCTTCTTCATCGTCGTCGCCCCGTCAGCAGGGAACCCGGGTCTCGCTGTATCTGCCTGGCCAGCTTCTCGATCGCATCGGCTGCAGCTTCGATTTCCCGCAATGCGGCGGAAAGCTCACGACCGAAGTTGGAGTTACGATCATAGTCCGCCAGCGTGCTGCCGGCCCGCACGGCCATCGCGTCGAGCCGTTCCGCCAGCGCCGGCAGTCTCCGGCTTGCCTCGGAGATCGTCTCGGCCGCCTGCCGTGCCGATGCCATGGTTGCGTTGACATTGTCCAGTAAACCACCGTCGCGCAGGTCGTCAAGCGTCGTGCGGAGGGCATTCAAGGCACCAGCGAGCGCGTCCGGCAGATGCCGCGTGCTTTCCTGGTCCAACACGGCTCTGATGCTTTGAAGAAGAGCGCCCGCCTCTTTCGCCAATTCGTCGAGTGACAATTTCTCGGCATCCGACAGCACCGCACTTGCCTGTTCCGCGATTCCGGGCATCCACTCGGCAGTGGAGTTGAGCGTTGCGAGAAGATCCGACATCGCGGCGATGACCTGCGCGCGCTGCAAGTCCGCCAGGATCGCGTTCATCCTGTCCGTCGTCTCCTGCAGACCCGACGCGATGCCTTCCACCCGTTCCGGCAAGACGGCAACGTAATCGCTCTCCATGATTCCGCGCAGGACCAGCAGCGAGGCGCGCAGATCGGCGGGAATGGCCTTGACATCCTCGTCTTTCAGAATCGCATCCGCATCGGCAAGCAACGAGATCACCTGTTCGGAAAGCTCTTCCAGAGGCAGATTTTCAGTTTTCGCAAGAACCGCCTCGGCCCGCCCGGCCAAACCGGGAAGAGTTGCAGCCGTTTCATCGAACTTTTTCATCAGACCGGAAACCGCAGCGACGACGTCTTCGTCGCGCACATTCACCAGGATGGTCCCGAGATCATCGGAGGCGGACGTCAGACTTGTCGCAAGTGCGCCGATCAGCGCCGGCAGGGCCTCCACCTCCGCGCTCTCGGCGACCTGCCGGATCGAATTCAGCGTAGCCAGCAGGGTGTCTGGCGCGGCCTGAATCGAATCCGATGTGACGACCTGTCTCGCCGAAGCCAGCACCGCGATCGTTTCCTGCATGAGTTCCTCGACGGGCAGAGCGCCCAGGCGTGCCAGAATCCCCTGTGCGGTGGTCGTTATATTTGTGACATTGGCAAGCGCTGTCGGCACCTGCGGATAGGGGCCCGACATCCTGTCCAGAGAAGCCGGCACCGCATCGGGCACCTCGACCAGCTCGATCATCAGCCCGCTTGTCAAAAGCGAGGAATTGGTGAGTCTGCCCCGCAGCCCCTCGGACACGCGCTGCGACAGATAGTCGAAGAAAATTTCCTGGTCGCCACCGGTCTCGATCCCTAGCCGACCGGGATTGAGCCTCAAGGTCGTCAACAGCCGGACCTTGCTGTCGCCGAATTTCTCCTGATCGACAATTCCGGAAAGCGACACGACCTGCCCCACCCGAAGTCCACCGAGCCACACCTGCGCACCGACCTGAAGTCCGGCAAGGTTCTGGTCGAAGATCATTATGACGTTGACGCTGCCACTTTCGTCCTCGACGAAAAAATCCTCTCGAGCGATTTCCTCGTCCGGGTAGAGGATGAATTCCGCGCCCTCGCTGACAGGCGTGCCGTCCGATGCCAGGGTTTCAAATGTGATCCCGCCCGATATCAGGGACCCGAGCGAAGAGAAATCGAGGCTGGCGCCCTGGGCATCGAGCGAAAAAGTAAACCCGGAAGCGTCCCAGAATCGAGACGACGTTGAGAGCAACGCGCTGTAAGGATCAAGAATCACCGCATTCGCGAAGACGCTGGCGCCATCGTCCGCGACATCCGTGAGACCAACGCGCCCAACCGTGACACCCCTGTACAGAATGGGTGTCTCCGCCGATGGCAGGGCATTCTCGGAGCGAAGCGTGATGGTGATGCCCGTTTCTCCGACCCGCAAAAGGGGGGCATCCGGCTGACCCTCGAAACGGGTTGGGACTTCGCCCGGCTCGCCGTCCCAGACGCCTTCGATATAAACTCCGGAAAGGACCGTATCGAGGCCCGAGACCCCCTGCGTCGTCACTTGCGGTCTAACGATCCAAAAACTTGCATCCGCATCCACGAACGGAGCCACATCTCGGTCCAGTTCGATGCCAACGATGACCTCTTTTAGGTTCGGTGAGAATTTCACGGTTTCGACGATTCCGACCGGAATATCTCGATACCGCAATTCCGTCTCGCGGGGCCGCACGCCAGCGGCCTGATCGAACACAATCTCTATTACCGGACCCCGATCTGCCCAGTTCCGCCACGCGACACCGAGCGCGATCAGGATCGCGAAAACCGGCACCAGCCAGACGAATGACAGCCCGGAGGCCCAACCGCCGCGATCTTTCAAGGGTATTTCTTCGGGCTCGTTGCTTTGGAGTGTATCGTCGATCATGCAGCTCTTGGATGGCGGGGACGCAGTGGGTCCCAAATCAATCTGGTATCAAATGACCTCGCCGATAGCATCGTAAAAATGACGGACAGCGCGAAGGTCAGGGCGGCGGGTCCGGGATGGACCGAAGCCACGGACGACAGTTGCACGAGCGCACTCAGAATCGCCACGACGAAGACGTCGATCATGGACCAGCGTCCTATGAATTCGACAGTCTCGTGAAGACGATGCCGACCATGTGTGCTGTGGATTGATCCGCGCTGCACGGAAAGCGCAAGATACGCAATAGCGACGAACTTGGCTACGGGAATAACGACGGATGCAAACAAAACGATGGCCGCGATCCAGATGTCACCGTGACGCGCGATTTCAACCGCTCCGCCGACGATCGTGTTGGACTGATCGCGCGCAAAGGTCGAAGTGACGAGCATCGGGTAGAGATTGGCGGGAATGTAGGCGACGAGCCCGGTGACCCAGAACGCCCAGACCCATTGCAGGCTGGCGGCGGGTCGTGATCGCAAACGATGCCCGCATCGCGCGCAACGCCGCAGATGACCCGGCCAAACCCGGGCGCAGCTCGTGCAGATCACCAAACCCATCTCCCGAGCCGTGGTCATTGGCTGTCCTCGATTGCCTGCCAGATCGTCCACTTGCACATGTAGCTGTCGGAGAGGATCATCAGCGTTGATACGGCAACGAACATCCAGAACGCTGCGCCGAACTCCAGCTGTGCGATGTCGGAAACCTTTACCAGTGCGACTGCGCAGCCGATGGAAAAGACCTCTGCCATGGCCCAAGGTTTGAGCCTGTCCGCAAGGCGAAACGCGGTGCGCGCGTGCCGCGTCGGCGGCAGCCCAAACTCCAACGGTGCGATGACGTAGATCAGAAGCGCCATGCGAATTGCGGGAATGGCCAAGATCGCAAACACCATCGTCACGGACACCAATATGAGGACGCCTGACCTGAAACTCGTGGCAACGTTCAGAAGCGACACCTTGTTGCTAAGACCAGCCGCCTCGATTGACAGAAATGGCGCGAAAGTGGCCGACACCACGAGCACGAAGACCGCTATCGATAATGCGAGAATGGACGAGCCGACGAGATTACGGCGCGAAATCAGCTTGGTTCCACAACGTACGCAACTTGCATGCTGGCCCGGGCCAGGAATCCGTGCCTTGTAGACCTTGTCACATTTGGGGCAGCCGATGAGCCTCGACGCGTCGATGGTGTGCCGGGAATCAATATCCATGCGCGGCCAAGGCTTTCTGATGGTTGGCGTTCGCGGAATCCTTCATACTGGAATGCTTAGCAGGCTCGGCGCATGGCTGACAACGCGGTCCAGCGACCATCTACATCTTCAAAACGCGAACTTGGTTTCCCGCCGACGAAAGAGATATACGCACCTTCACAATGACTATGCAGATTTTCCGCAAAACGCGACATATCCCCATTGCCGAGACGGTGATGACTTCCAGGCCATCGGACAGAAGACCGCTCCTGTTCGGCGCCGCGCTCTGGCATGACCGTCCGATCGCCTCGGAAGCTTCGCGCATGTTTGCACTTTCCAGCCTTCGGTTCGCGGCAGCTTTTGTTTTCCTCATGTCGTGCGCGCTCTTCATCGGGAAACATGCGGCCACCGCGCAAACCCTGCCTGCGATATCCTTTGCCGAGCAGCCGTCGGACGCGCAAGACTTTCAGCCTCTCCTCGACGTTCTCGAAGATCCGGCGCGACGGGAACGCCTGATCGAAACGCTGCGCAATACCGCCTCCGAGGCTGGGATCACATCCGCGACGGAGACGAACGGTCCCGAAGGACAGGCGCTCGCGGCGCGCTTGGCGACGGCCACGATCCGGATCTTCGAAGACGTCTTCGATCAGGCCGGTCAGGTGGTACGGGATATCGGCCGGCTGCGCCTGCTGCCGAACCAACTGACCGAGGAGCGGCTTACACGAATCCGATCCGAAGGCATCGAATTGCTGCTGACGATCCTGGTCACGGTCGGCATCTATCGCACCATGCGCATCCTGTCGCGTCGTTTTCAGTTGCGCACGCGGCGCGAAAACGCCACCCGGACCGCGCTGTTTCGCACCTTCCTCGGCCAGTTCGGCCTGCGGATACTGGCCGTGCTCATCGCTTGGGTGGGCGGGTTCGGCCTGGCCGTGCTCGTGTTCAACACCGGCGAAATGGCGCTCAGTCAAGCGCTCTACCTGAATGCGTTTCTCGTATTCGGATTGTTCTCGGTCGGCCTTTCCGTCCTGGTCAGCCGTCATCCGCAAGACCTGACCTTCGCCAGGCTGCCCGCCAGGGCCGAGGCGACGATCTATCGCAATGTCCGTCGGACGTTCGGCATCTTCTTTTATGGGCTGATTGCCGCCGTCCCGATCACGCAGGACTGGACGAACTTCGTCATTGCCCGTTCGGTGCGCACCACGCTGGTGACGGTCGGAGCACTCTTTGCCGTTTGGGCGGTCACGCGCATTTCCCGCATGTTGCAGCGCGCAGGCGCCGACGCTGCCAGTCCCCGCGACGGCGCCGACCCGCCGGAGAGCCGCGCAGCAGGTGCGATGGGCCTCCGGCATCGGGTTTGGCCGCCGCTGGCTTATCTCTACATCGCGGTCGCCTACGCCACGGCAATCGCCAACCCCAACCTGATCGTC
>JBCCVK010000109.1:0-7531 GCA_039195495.1 Pseudomonadota bacterium | reverse complement strand
CCGGGTTTGGTGCGCACGATCAGCATACTCGCCCCGCTTTTGGCGTTAACGGGCGGCGCGATGGCCAAGGTGCGGGCGCTGTGGGGCGGTTTTCTGCTTCTGGCTTCCGCGGCGGGCATGTATCATGCTTTCGGCTTCAACGTCTTCACCATGTTTCCGGTCACGATGTGCGCCCTGGGGGGCGTATTGGCCTTGGCCGCGGGCAAACCGGACGAACCTAGGGCGCATTTCTGAACTCGGAATTCGGAAAAGGCGTCTTCGAAAGACGCGGTGAGGACGGAGGCGAGAGGGAAAATCATGTTCTCAAATCCGGGGGCAACGCCTCTTGGCCGAGACGGACGACGGCCTGCTCGAGCGTGACGGTCGATACCCGCTTCTCTCCCAGGCGCCGAATGGAAACCGTGCGTTCCGTCACCTCTTTCGCACCGCAGGCCAGGATCACCGGAACCTTGCCCGTCGAATGCTCACGCACCTTGTAATTGATTTTTTCGTTGCGAATGTCGGTTTCGGCGCGGACGCCCGCGGTTTGCAGCGCTGCCGCGACCTCGTGCACATAGCCGTCGGCATCGGAGACGATGGATGCGACCACGACTTGTCGGGGCGCCAGCCAGAACGGCAGCTTGCCGGCATGTTCTTCGATCAAAATACCGATGAAACGTTCGAACGAACCCAGAGCCGCCCGGTGCAGCATCACGGGGCGATGCTTTTCACCGTCCATGCCGACATAGGTCGCGTTCAGTCGTTCGGGCAGAACGAAATCGACCTGATGCGTGCCGCATTGCCAGTCCCGCCCGATGGCGTCCGTCAGCACGAATTCCAGCTTGGGTCCGTAGAAGGCTCCTTCGCCGGGATTCAATCGCGGCTCGATGCCCGCAGCGCGCGTTGCGGACAACAGCGCCTTTTCCGCCTTGTCCCAGGTCGCGTCTGATCCAGCGCGCGTCTCCGGGCGGTCGGCGAAGTTGACGTGAAAGCTTTCAAACCCGAGGTCGCGATATATGCCGCTCAGAAAGTCGATGTAGATCCTGGTTTCGCTTTCGATCTGATCCTCGCGGCAGAAGATGTGGCCGTCATCCTGCGTGAAGCCGCGTACCCGCATGATTCCATGCAGCGCGCCTGACGGCTCGTACCGACTGCAGGAACCGAATTCGGCCATGCGAAGCGGCAGGTCGCGATACGACTTCAGGCCCCGATTGAATATCTGCACGTGGCAGGGGCAATTCATCGGCTTCAGCGCGTTGATCGCCTTTTCACGGGCATGTTCCTCATCGACTTCGACGATGAACATGTTTTCCTGATATTTGTCCCAATGACCCGACGCCACCCACAGTTTGCGGTCAACGACCTGCGGCGTGTTCACTTCGACATAGCCGCCGCGACGTTGCTGGCGGCGCATGTAATCCTGCAACGTGACGTAGATGGTCCAGCCATTGGGATGCCAGAAGACCCGCCCCGGCGCCTCTTCCTGGAAGTGGAAGAGATTCATGTCTTTGCCCAGCTTGCGATGATCCCGCTTCGCGGCCTCTTCCAGCATGTGCAGGTGGGCTTTCAAATCCTCTCTGTTCCGAAACGCGACACCATAGATGCGTTGCAGCATTTGCCGCGTGCTGTCCCCACGCCAGTAGGCACCTGCAACCGACACGAGCTTGAAAGCATCCGCGGGAAGCTGTCCGGTGTGTTGCAGATGCGGCCCGCGGCAAAGATCCTGCCAGTCGCCGTGCCAGTACATCCGTACCGGCTCGCTGTCCGGAATGGTTTCGATCAACTCGATCTTATAGGGTTCTTCCCGGTTCCGATAATATTCGAGCGCGACGTTCCGATCCCAGACTTCCGTTTTCACCGGATCACGTAGATTAATGATTTCCTTCATCTTTTTCTCGATCACGGCAAGATCTTCGGGCGTGAAGGGAGCGTCGCGATCGAAATCGTAATACCAGCCGTTTGCGATGACGGGGCCGATGGTGACCTTCACGTCAGCCCAGAGCTCCTGCACGGCGCGCGCCATGACATGAGCGAAGTCGTGCCGGATCAGTTCAAGCGCAGGTTCGGTGGACTGCATCGTGTTGATGACGATCGAGGCATCTGTCTCGATCGGCCATTGCAGATCCCAGTGCTGGCCGTTCACGGTCGCCGAGATCGCCTTTTTCGCTAGCGGGCCGGAGATGTCCGCGGCCACTTGCGACGGGGTGGTTCCGGCGGAAAAGGCGCGCTTGCCCCCATCGGGAAAGGTTAGGGAAATCTTGGCCATCTTGCCATCTCCTCGTCGGTTCGGCGCCCACGGAACGCCCGGCTGCGGGTTCGTCTCCTCCAGGCTAGTGCAATATCGGGACCGACCGGTCAAGCCGGTGATTGAAGTGGCCCCGGGGCGCGCTCGGCGGCCATGGGTATGGAAGGCATGGCAGGCGGGATGGCGGTCTCGGGGACGTGCTCGGTCTGTCTGTGCCGTTCGATGGTTCGGGGTTTTTCTGCACGCAGGTTCCGGTCGTGGCCGTCGGCCCATCGCGCGATGCGAAGAACGGGCCCGATTTCGGGCGTCCGGCGTTTTTCGGTTGGAAGATGCGCGTGCGCGTGCGGTATAAGGCTCTGCAACGACGGCCCTTATCCATCGACATGAGCGACGCATGACTCAATCCAGTTTCCTGACCACGTTGCAAGGACGACGCATCGCCTATCGCAAGATCGAAGGGACCGGACCGGGTTTGGTGTTTCTCGGAGGATTCAAGTCGGACATGCAGGGCGTCAAGGCCACGCATCTCGAAGACTGGGCCGGAGCACGGGGTCGGACCTTTGTCAGATTCGACTATTCCGGACATGGGGAGAGCTCGGAAGACTTCCTCGACGGCAGCGTCGCAGATTGGGCGGAAGATGCCCACCAGGTGATCACGCGGCTCACCGAAGGGCCTCAGATTCTGATAGGATCGTCGATGGGCGGCTGGATAAGCCTTTTGATGAGCAAGCGGATGCCCGAGCGCATCGCAGGGCTGGTCACCATCGCCGCCGCGCCGGATTTCACCGAAGACATGTACTGGGCCGGTTTCACCGATGCGCAAAGAACGCGGCTGTTGGACGAGGGACGGATCGCCGTACCGTCGGAATATGGCGCGCCCTACGTTATCACCCGCCGGCTGATCGAGGAAGGGCGTCGGACCCTGGTTCTGCGCGATCCGCTGCATCTGCCGTTTCCGGTTCGCTTCCTGCAGGGTACGTGCGACGAGGATGTGGACATATCGGTCGCGTTGCGCTTGCTGGGACACGCGACCGGACCGGATATCCGTCTGATCTGTCTAAAGGATGCCGATCATCGCTTTTCCTCCGAAGATGGACTGCGCCTGATCGAGGACGCCATCGCCAACGTGCTGGAGCGGATCGGTTGATCGGGGCCTTCGTGAATCGGGCGGGAACGGCATGAGGAAACCGCGCAGCATGCGCAGCCTGGAAAGGTTGGGCCGCGTACGGCTTTCACCATATTTTTACATGCGTGATTTTCTTTACACCGAAATCGGTAGTTTCTACGGCATGCCGAACATTCCCGAATATCCGGATAAGGCGATCTGGACCGGTACGCGGCTTTGCCTGGAATTGCTGGATCCGATGGTCGAGACCTTCGGAAGCATTCACGTGCGCTCATCCTATCGATCGAGGGACATCAACCGATTTGGCAACGAGAACGGGTTGAACTGCGGCAATGACAGCCTTAGTCGGGGCAACCACGTCTGGGACATGCAGGACGATCAGGGGATGCGCGGAGCGACCGCCTGCGTCGTTGTCCCATGGTTCGCCGATCAGTTCGAGAATGGACGGGATTGGCGCGATCTGGCTTGGTGGCTGCACGATCATCTTCCCTATTCCGATATCGTTTTTTTCACCCATCTGGCCGCTTTCAACATCCGTTGGCGCGAGGTGCCGAGAAAGCGGATCGCCAGTTGGATCGGCGGCAACAAGGTATTGAAACGGATCGGTGAGGAACCTGCCGAACCGTTGGCGACGCGGCGAAGCCGCTATGCCGATTTTCCACCGTTTCGGGGAATCGCGATGCCTCGTCCGCCCGGGCGTTGGCGGTGATCGCCGATGGCGCTCGTCGAGCCGAAAATATTTTTTGCCCTTCGAGACGCCGGCGGGATAGCGGCGGAGGACCGGCCGGGCGATCAGCGGATGGGCACCACATTGCTGCCTTTGGTGGGCCCGTTATTGGCATCGATGAAGTCAAGAACCAGCGGTCGGATGCTCTTGCGCCAGGATTGACCGGCGAAAATACCATAATGGCCGGCACCTTTTTCAAGATGCCATGCCTTCTTCCTGTCGGGCAGTCCCGTCAACAACGCCAGGGCGGCGCTACATTGACCGGGGGCCGAGATGTCATCTTTATCTCCCTCGACCGTCTTTACCGCCACGCTCGTGATCTTGGACAGATCCACGGTTTGGCCGCCCACGGTGAAATGATTGTCGGCGATCTCGCGCCCCTTGAAGAGGCGCTCTATCGTTGAAAGATAGAATTCGGCCGTCACATCCATGACCGCGAGATATTCATCGTAAAAACGATTGTGCTTGTCGTAATCCGTGGCTTCGCCCTTGGCGACGCGCAGGATCTGTTCGGAAAACGCGTGGGCATGGATTGCCGCATTCATCGACATGAACGCGGTCAATTGCAACAGACCCGGATACACCATGCGGCCCGCGCCGGCGTATTTTAAACCGACGCGTTGAATTGCCATTTCCTCGAGTTGGCCCATGGTTGCGCGGCGACCGAAATCGGTCACTTCCGTTGGGGCCGCGTCGGGGTCGACGGGGCCGCCGATCAAGATCAGCGAGCGCGGCTGCGCGTCCGGGTCATTTTCAGCGAGATAGGCGGTCGCGGCCAATGCCAGCGGCGCGGGCTGGCAGATGGCGATCACATGCGTGTCCGGGCCCATTTCACTTATGAAATCGGCCAGGCAAAGCGTGTAGTCTTCGACATCGAACTTACCCTCACCGACAGGAATGTCGCGGGCGTTGCGCCAGTCGGTGACATAGACGTCGGCGTCGGGCAGCAGGCTGGCCACCGTCGAGCGCAGAAGCGTCGCGTGGTGACCGGACATTGGCGCCACCAGCAACACCTTGCGGTGATGGTCGGGGCGCCTGCGCACCTTGAAGCGGATCAAGTCGCCGAAGGCGCGGGGGGCGACGCATTCGATGTCTACGAGGTAATCACACCCATCCATGTCCGTGATGAAGCGGATATTCCAATCCGGCTTGACCGCCATGCGGGCGAAACTGCGCTCGGTTACCTCGCCCCAGGCGGCCAGCCACCGAAGCGCCGGATTCAGCAGCGGCGCCCCCCCCGGATAAGAGGTGAGCGTGCGTGCGATTGAACCGACCCACTGGCCCGTGTCGCGGGCCGTTTCCAACAGATCGTGAGCAATCATGTACTTCAATGCCTGCGTCCTTCCGTTCGCGCGCCTCGTGCGGTAAATTGAGGTACCTTGCGCGCAGGCGCCTATGCTGCACGTGCAGAAAGATAGAAGGAACCGGATGTCATGGCAACCGATGATGCGCCACAATCCTCCAATCTGGAAAAGTTGAACGCGAATATCGCGAAAGTGGAGGAGTTGTCGAAACGGCTGATCGCGGCCATGTTGCGACGCGAGACCGCCGATCCCAGTCTGCAGGGGCCGGGCACTGACTTTTACATGAAGACGGCTTCAGCCTATGTCGCCGAGATGATGGCGAATCCGACCAAGCTGATCGAACATCAGGTGCGTTATTGGGGAAAGGCGCTGAAGCACTTCGTCGAGGCCAATCAATCGCTCGCCACGGACAAGCTGCAGGCGCCGCCCGATGAGCAAGACCGCGATCCCAGGTTCTCCAATCCGCTTTGGCGCACGCATCCTTATTTCAACTTCGTCAAGCAGCAATATCAGATGTCGTCCGAGGCCATTTTCAAGGCTGTCGACGATCTGGAAGGGTTGGACGATGAGGATAGGAAACGGGTTCGGTTCTTCGCTCAGCAGATCATCAAGATGATGAGCCCGTCGAATTTCCTGGGCACCAATCCCGATGCGCTGGAGCGCGCGGTGGCGACCGACGGGCAGAGTCTGGTCGATGGAATGGAAAACCTTGTGCGCGACATCGAGGCCAATGATGGCAATCTGCTGGTTACGCTGGCCGATAAAGATGCCTTCAAGGTGGGCGAGAACCTGGCGACGGCCGAGGGTTCGGTCGTATATCGCAACCGGATGTTCGAACTGATCCAATACGCGCCGAAGACCGAAAAGGTGCGCAAGCTTCCACTGATCATCTTTCCGCCTTGGATCAACAAATTCTACATCCTGGATCTGAAGCCGACCAACAGCCTGATCAGATGGATCGTCGAGCAGGGCTATACGCTGTTCGTGGTCAGTTGGGCGAACCCGGACGAGACCTATGCCGACGTATCGCTGGACGACTACATCGAGGAGGGGTATCTGACCGCCTTCGACGTGGTGAAGGAAATCACCGGAGAGGCCAGGCTGAACGCCATCGGTTATTGCATCGCGGGCACCGTGCTGGCGATCACGCTGGCGCTCTTGAAAAAGCGCGGCGACAACTCGGTGCGCAGCGCCACGTTCTTGACCACGCTGACCGACTTTGCCGATCAGGGGGAGGTCGGCGTTTTTCTGACCAATGATTTCGTGGACGGAATCGAACGGCAGGTGGCCGTGGACGGGATAATGAAGTCGTTTTACCTGACGCGCACTTTTTCGTTCCTGCGTTCGAACGACTTGGTCTACACGCCCGCGATTCGCAGCTACATGATGGGCGAAGCGCCGCCGGCTTTCGATCTGCTCTACTGGAACGGCGACAGCACCAACCTGCCCGGCAAGATGACGATGCAATACTTGCGCGATCTATGTCAGGACAACCTCTTCGCCCAGGGCGGGCTCCGGATTCTGGGCGAACTCGTGCAGCTGAAGGACATCAGCGCACCGCTCTGCGTGATCGCTTGCGAGACCGATCATATCGCCGCCTGGAAGGCCAGTTTCGAGGGCGTGCGCCAGATGGGCAGCCGCGACAAGACCTTCATCGTGTCGGAAAGCGGACATATCGCCGGGATCGTGAATCCACCCTCCAAGAACAAATACGGCCATTACACCAATGATGGACCGATGAAGGAGGCCGACGATTGGCTGGCCACGGCCGAACATCACGAAGGCTCGTGGTGGCCACGTTGGGAGGCTTGGCTGCGTCGGCGGTCCGGCGCGCGGATTCCGGCCCTGAGCCCGGGAGTCGGCACATATCCCGTGCTTGCGCCGGCGCCGGGGGCCTATGTGACCGTGCAGAGCTGACGGGTTTGTCGCCTGATATCTTTTTGCTGCGCCGCAGCAAAAAGGGCTTGAATTGCTGCGCCGCAGCATTTAAGTGCTCCATAGACGCAGAAACACGGACCCGTCCCCCCGCAGGACCCGCGAAGGATTTGAGACATGGCAAAGACGCAAGACTTCACCCAGGATTTCACCAAGGCGATGACCGGTATGATGAATGCCTTTCCGTCCAACCCCGACGCATTGGCCGAAACGTT
>JBCCVK010000108.1:0-7597 GCA_039195495.1 Pseudomonadota bacterium | reverse complement strand
TTCAAGGGTCAGCCACGGTGAATCCATCCATGTGATGGATGCCCTGGCTGCCGTTACACTGATCGGGCCACGGCCAACGCAGCAAGACGAGGACGTTATGGACGGAAACAATGTGAATGCCGTGGGCAAATGCCCCGTGACGCATGGCGGCAACACGTCGATGGACAATCCGGTTACGGGATGGTGGCCGAACGCGCTGAACCTGGACATCCTGCACCAGCACGGCGCCCGGACGAATCCGATGGATCCGGATTTCGACTATCGTGCCGAGGTCGGCAAGCTCGACTACGATGCCGTCAAGGCCGACCTGCATGCGCTGATGACCGACAGTCAGGACTGGTGGCCGGCCGACTGGGGACATTATGGCGGTCTGATGATCCGCATGGCCTGGCATGCGGCCGGAACCTACCGGATAACCGATGGCCGTGGCGGCGGCGGAACCGGCAACCAGCGCTTTGCGCCGCTCAACTCCTGGCCGGACAACGCAAGCCTCGACAAGGCGCGGCGCCTGCTCTGGCCGGTCAAGCAAAAATATGGCAACAGGTTGTCCTGGGCCGATCTGATCATCCTGGCCGGCAATATCGCCTATGAATCGATGGGTCTGAAGATGTTCGGCTTCGGCTTCGGCCGCGCCGATATCTGGCAGCCGGAAATCGACGTCTACTGGGGGTCGGAAAAGGAATGGCTGGCGCCGAGCGATGCGCGCTATGGCAGCGTGGAAGACGCCTCGAGCATGGAAAACCCCCTTGCCGCTGTGCAGATGGGTCTGATCTATGTCAACCCGGAGGGTGTGAACGGCCAGCCCGATCCGGCAAGGACCGCCCTGCATGTGCGGGAAACCTTCGCCCGCATGGCAATGAACGACGAGGAGACGGCGGCGCTCACCTGCGGCGGCCACACCGTCGGCAAATGCCACGGCAATGGCGATGCAAAAGCGCTTGGCGCGGATCCGGAAGCGGCGGACATCGAAACGCAGGGCCTGGGTTGGATGAACCCCAATTCCGACGGCCGCGCCAGCACGCATGTCACCTCGGGCATCGAAGGCGCGTGGACGGCCGAGCCCACGAAGTTCGACATGGGCTATTTCAAGCTGCTGTTCGGTTATGAATGGGAGCTGCGCAAATCCCCCGCCGGAGCCTGGCAATGGGAACCGATCGACATCGGGGAAGAGGACAAGCCGGTTGACGCCAGCGATCCGTCGGTCCGCCGCAACCCGATCATGACCGATGCCGACATGGCGATGAAAGTCGATCCGATCTACAACGAGATATGCCAGAAGTTCATGGCCGACGAAGCGTATTTCCGGGATACCTTCGCCCGCGCATGGTTCAAGCTGACCCATCGCGATATGGGTCCCAAGATCCGCTATGTTGGCCCGGATGTCCCCGACGAGGACTTGATCTGGCAGGATCCCGTTCCTGCGGGAAACACCGGCTACGATGTCGCCGCCGTCAAGGCGAAAATCGCCGAAAGCGGCCTGTCCGCGGCCGAAATGATCGCGACGGCGTGGGACAGCGCGCGCACCTTCCGCGGTTCGGACAAACGCGGCGGCGCCAATGGTGCCCGTATCCGCCTTGCGCCGCAGAAGGACTGGGAAGGCAATGAACCAGAGCGTCTGGCCAAGGTTCTTGGCATTCTCGAGCCGATTGCCGCCGGAACCGGCGTATCCGTGGCGGATATCATCGTTCTCGCTGGTTGCGTAGGTTTGGAGAAGGCCATCAAAGCGGCCGGTTTCGACGTCGAGGTGCCGTTCGCGCCGGGCCGGGGCGATGCGACCGAAGAGCAAACCGATGCAGCGTCTTTTGCGGTCCTCGAACCGCTGGCCGACGGCTTCCGCAACTGGCGGCAAGAAGAGTATGCCGTCAGTCCCGAGGAAATGATGCTGGATCGCGCGCAGCTCATGGGCCTAACGGCGCAGGAGATGACGGTCCTCATCGGCGGAATGCGTATGCTGGGCACCAACCATGGCGGAACAAAGCATGGTGTCTTCACCGATCGCGAAGGCGCGCTGACGACGGACTTCTTCGTCAACCTGACCGACATGGCCCATGGCTGGCATCCGATCGAGGGCGGTATTTATGAAATCCGCGACCGCAGGTCGGGCGAGGTGAAGTGGACCGCGACCCGGGTGGATCTGGTCTTCGGCTCGAACGCGATCTTGCGTTCCTATGCGGAAGTCTACGCCCAGGCCGACAATCGGGAAAAGTTCGTGCGCGATTTCGTGGCCGCGTGGATCAAGGTCATGAACGCCGACCGGTTCGATCTGGCGGCTTGATGGTAAAGCTCCGGGCGGGGAATCCAGCCCGCCCGGACCGCTTCTTCGTATCGAGGCGGCCAAAACCACGGCACAAGCCCGCCACGCTCAAGCGGTTCCGTGGCAGATTGCCCGGAACCTGGGAGGGCGAATCCATGAAGGGATCGGGACCGCCGCCGACTTTTGCGGCATCACAGGCCCTGACAAAGGTGACATGGCCCCGTGCCCTCGGGCCGCTGGCAGAGGTCGGCGCGACCCGTCGGATGAAGCGGATGAAGCGGGGGCGGGCGACGGTGATCACGGGGACGTCGAAAGGGGCCTTCCGGGGCAGCGTGAACACCCACGCCCAGGGCGTCGAGTGCGACGAACTGGACGTGATCGACGGCGCAAACCCGATGAATGCCCAATGACACACGGATGTACGACATCGTAGAGGGTCGGACGCTGGCCGAGTTTTCTTGTGCTCAACCCGTAATCCACGAAGTGCTGGGATATCCCGCTGAGGGACATGCCGTGAAGCGGCGGCGATCTTCGATAGGGTTGCGTGTCTGTCATACGCCTTCCGGTAGCCGGGACCGCGTGAACGCGCGCGACCGGCGTCGACGCCCGATCTTGCGCGGCAAGCCGGTATATTTCATCGACCGCGCATGCGAGGGCGAGGGGATAAGGGCCGTGAACCGTCTTGGGGATTGACGGGTTTCGACCTCTCCGGGCGCGCTCGAAGACCGCAGGCCCTTCCGTGTCGGCGGAATTCCTCGAGGCGCGTCCCGGTCGTGCATCCGGTCGACGAAGGTCGCATTCCAGGCGTGCCATCGCCGTGACCGACGGGGCCGATGAGGACCGGTATCGGTATGTGTGATGGACTGCAAACATCCGGATCAAACCACATTGAATGCGAACCGTGATCGCCGACAGTTTCTGCCCCTTGTTTCCCGGGGGCGGTCGTTCGCTTCGCCCTGTCTGCACTGGTAAGTTGCGGGAAATGCCGACACTCAGGTTTCGTCTTCGAGAATCCCTGTCTCAAACCCGTCTATTGTCCGGACGTTTTTCCTGCGCCAATACGCTTCCACTCCGTCGGATCCCATCGCTTCGTAGAAAGGCAACAATTCGGTCGCGGCCCGGTTTTTCTCGTAAGACATGATCGGGACGCCGGTCCCGCAGGATGTTTGGACGCTGTCGATTTCGACATCGAAAACCTGCCGGCTGCCCGCGAGTTCGGGAAAGTCAGATACGACGCTTTGCCATTGCGGATCGTGAGGGTGGGTGACTTTGGCGCTGCCATAGACCCGCAAAATCAGGGCTTCGTCCTCAAAGGCACAGAACATGAGCGTGATCCGGTTGCATTGCCGGATATGACCTGCGGTCTCGTTCCCGCTTCCGGACAGGTTCAGCCAGCGAATATGCCGGTCGTTCAAAATCCGCAGGGTGTCGGCGCCTTTGGGTGACAGATTAACTCGTCCATCGGCTGCCGCCGTGGCAACAAAAAAGACTTTTTGCCGTTCGATGAATCGCCAAAGGGTTCCGTTCAGCTTTGTTGCAAGTGCCATATTCCGCCCATCTCCTGATGATGGAACAATATATGAACACAAAAGATGGTTCAATGTCTGTTTCTCTCATCGGGGGTCTGCGTCAGCCGCGTGGCCATTGATTTTCGGGACCGTTGTCGCCCATCTGGGTCGCGCTTTTCTTCGCACGCCGATCGATGTCGTTTCGGCATCGCCGCGCGCATGTGTCGGATCGGGAAAAGGTCCCGCCCAGGCGTTCGCCTTTGTCGTTGAGCCGTTTTGCCTTCTTCATGCTGCCCGGTCGAACACCGGTTCCGGACGCCGCCATGGCGCGCGACCGGCCTGACTCGAATGATGGACGGCAAATGGCTGACGATTCGCGTTTGACGGGGTCCTTATCCGTACTGCCGACAATATGCCGCAGCAAGTGTCGTTGCCCATAACTGGCCGTATCGGATGCGATCGCGTGCCGGTCCGAAGCGGCTTGGAGGCGCTACTTTTTGGTAAACATTGGATAATTTCGCGAAATGTAAAGGAATTTACAGAATTTCGTCCGATCAAGAAAAGCGTTTTTCAAAAAACGTCAATAAATCCAAGGAGAAAGCCACTTCTTTACAAAAATGAGTATGGTCCTTCGCGAAGCGCCCCTGATCTGGATTGGTCGGATCATGACGGCGCCGTACGAGGAGGACAATCATGGCAACGCGAAATCCGTCGGACCGGGCCAGTTACTCACCGTCACCCGAAACAGTCGCGAGGGCCCATGTCTCCGCCGACGAATATGCGCGGATGTACAGTGCTTCGGTATCCGATCCCGATCGCTTTTGGGCCAAAGAAGGTAAACGGATCGATTGGATCACGCCCTTCACCACGGTCAAGAATACGTCCTTTGCACCAGGCAATATAGACATCCGCTGGTTTGAGGACGGTACGCTCAATGTCTCGGCCAACTGCATCGACCGTCACCTCGAAGACCGCGGCGATCAGACCGCGATTATCTGGGAACCCGACGATCCGGCAAAAGACGCCGTTTTGCACATTACCTATCGCGGCCTGTACGCGTCGGTCTGCAAGATGGCCAACGTTTTGAAAGAACTCGGCGTGACCAAGGGCGACCGGGTCGTCATTTATCTGCCCATGATCCCGGAAGCGGCCTATGCGATGCTCGCCTGCGCGCGGATCGGGGCGATCCATTCCATCGTTTTCGCGGGGTTCTCCCCGGACGCCTTGGGGGCACGCATCAACGGGTGTGACGCGAAAGTCGTCGTTACCGCAGATTACGCTCCCCGGGGCGGGCGAGAAACTGCACTGAAATCCAATACCGACGCAGCCTTGCTGCATTGCAAGGACGATGTGAAATGTCTGGTGGTTAAGAGGACGGGCGGTCAGACGACCTGGACCGCCCGAGATCATGATTGCACCGCGATGATGGCGCACGCCTCGGCAGAGTGCGCACCGGTCGAGATGGGCGCCGAAGACCCGCTCTTTATCCTTTATACCTCCGGCTCGACCGGTCAGCCCAAAGGGGTGGTACATACGTCCGGCGGCTATCTCGTCTATGCGTCCATGACCCATGAGATCGTGTTCGATTATCACCGCGGCGACGTGTTCTGGTGCACGGCCGATGTCGGCTGGGTCACCGGCCACAGTTACATCGTCTATGGTCCATTGGCCAATGGGGCGACCACCGTCATGTTCGAGGGCGTGCCGACCTATCCCGATGCAGGCCGCTTCTGGGAAGTCTGTGCCAAGCATGCGGTCAACCAATTCTATACCGCGCCCACCGCCATTCGCGCCCTGATGGGCGCAGGCAACGAATGGGTCGAGAAACACGATCTCTCAAGCCTGCGCTTGCTGGGCTCGGTCGGTGAGCCGATCAACCCGGAAGCATGGAACTGGTACAACGAGGTTGTCGGCAAGGGCAAATGCCCGATCGTCGACACCTTCTGGCAGACCGAGACGGGCGGCCACATGTTGACCCCGCTGCCCGGTGCGACCAAGCTCAAGCCCGGCGCCGCGCAACAGCCCTTCTTCGGCGTCCAGCCCGTCGTGCTGGAGCCCACGAGCGGCGAAGTGATCGAAGGCAATGGCGTTGAAGGCGTGCTGTGCATAAAAGACAGCTGGCCGGGGCAGATGCGCACCGTTTGGGGTGATCATGAACGGTTCGAGAAGACATATTTCAGCGACTACAAGGGCTACTACTTCTCTGGCGACGGGTGCCGTCGTGACGAAGACGGCGACTATTGGATTACCGGTCGTGTCGATGACGTGATCAATGTCTCGGGTCACCGCATGGGAACAGCGGAAATCGAAAGTGCGCTCGTGGCGCATGCGAAGGTTGCAGAAGCCGCGGTGGTCGGCTACCCGCACGCAATCAAGGGGCAAGGCATCTATGCCTATGTCACGCTGATGAACGGGGAGGAGCCGTCCGAGACGCTGCGCAAGGAACTGGAAGCCTGGGTGCGCTCCGAGATCGGTCCGATCGCCAAGCCCGACCTCATTCAGTGGGCGCCCGGTCTGCCGAAGACCCGTTCGGGAAAGATCATGCGTCGTATCCTGCGCAAGATCGCCGAAGACGACTTTGGTTCTTTGGGCGACACCTCGACTCTCGCGGATCCGTCGGTCGTGGACGATCTCATCGAAAACCGCATGAACCGGAAGGATACGTGATGGGCCGTGCGATAGTGCCCGCAGAGGTTCGCGTCCTGATCCTATTTGGTTCTGCCATCACGGGCAAAGGCCGTAACGGAACACGGCTGCGATCACTGCGCCGGCACTGACATGAAACCCTGCGCGGATGACGATACCGGAACCATCGCGCCGCGGCGCGCGTTCTGCGAAGCCAAGCCGGCGCCGCCGACTGACCATGCTCCAGAACAAGGGATGCTTTCCGACGTCCCGGTAATGGAGCGATCAACGAAATGGCTTCCGCATTCGACGCAGTGGTGCCGACAGCCACGATGTGACGTTTTTGACAGGAGGCTTTCGCGGCAGCTTCAGGGAAACCAAATGAAGGAGGGCTGAAACACATGTCCCAACAAGACGACACCAACAACGCTTATTGGAAGGCCAATGTGCGTCTCATTCTGATCAGCCTCGCCATCTGGGCGCTGGTCTCATTCGGGTTCGGGATCGTCCTGCGCCCAGTTTTGTCCGGTATCGCCGTGGGCGGCACCGATCTTGGCTTCTGGTTCGCGCAGCAGGGCTCGATCATCGTCTTTCTGGCGCTGATTTTCTTCTACGCCTGGCGGATGAACAAGCTGGACCGTGAACACGGCGTGGATGAGGAATAGAAATATGGATCAGTTTATACTCAACCTGCTGTTCGTTGGCGGCTCTTTTGCGCTTTATATCGGCATTGCGGTCTGGGCCCGGGCGGGGTCGACGTCTGAATTCTACGCCGCCGGTCGTGGCGTCCACCCCGTCACCAACGGGATGGCCACCGCCGCCGACTGGATGTCGGCTGCTTCTTTCATTTCGATGGCAGGTCTGATCGCCTTCACCGGCTATGACAACTCCTCTTTCCTCATGGGGTGGACGGGCGGTTACGTGCTTTTGGCACTTCTGCTGGCGCCCTACCTGCGTAAATTCGGTAAATTCACCGTGTCCGAGTTCATCGGTGATCGTTTCTATTCCAAGACCGCGCGCATGGTGGCCGTGATCTGTCTGCTGGTGGCCTCCATCACCTATGTGATCGGTCAGATGCAGGGTGTCGGGATCGCCTTCGGCCGGTTCCTTGAGATCGATGCAACAACCGGCCTTCTGATCGGCGCCTGCGTGGTCTTTGCCTACGCGGTATTCGGCGGCATGAAGGGTGTGACCTATACGCAGGTCGCGC
>JBCCVK010000107.1:0-7631 GCA_039195495.1 Pseudomonadota bacterium | reverse complement strand
GCGTCAGGCAGCTCAGATGCGCGGCGCCGTCGATCAGAACGGTGCACGCCCCGCAGGTGCCCTGCCCGCAGCCGAATTTGGGCGACAGATCGCCCGCCCCGCGGCGCAACGCCTCCAGCAGATTCTGGCCCGCGTCCACGAAAAGACCGGTCTCTGCACCGTTATGGGTGAAGGTGATCGGGATCTTGGTCATCGATGCTCTCCCAACAGGCAGCGGCGCAAATGCACCGGCGCGACTTCGGTACGGTACCAGGCCGAGGCCAGCGCATCGTCCCGCGGCGCGAGCTCTCGCGTGCAGACCGCGCAGGCCGCCGCGACACCCGCCGCATCGAGCGGCACGCCCTGCAATGCCGCCTCGGCGGATTTGGCGCGCAGCGGGGTCGGACCCATGGCGCCGAAGGCCAGCCGGGCCTTCGCCACGCGGCTGCCCGAGAATTCCAGACAGGCGGCGATCGAAAGGACCGAGACGCCTTTGGGCCTGGTGCGGCTTACCTTGCGAAAGCGCAGCGCGTCCGGCGGGACCCTGGGCAGCCGCACCGCCTGAACGATCCCCCGCGCCTGGTCCCGCGTGCGCAGGAAGCTCTCCAGATCCTCCTGCCGGTCTCCGGCCCAGATCACCCGGGCCCCCAGCGCCAGCAGCGCCACGGTCAGATCGCCGTAAGGGGGCGGCGCGAAGAGGTTGCCGCCCAGCGTGGCCATGTTGCGCAATGCGGGCCCCCCGATCGCCCGGGCCACGGGCGCCAGGACCGCCAGGTCGGGATGGGTGGCGATGTCGGTCATGCTGACCCCCGCTCCGATCACCAGCGCCGCGCCGTCACCGCGGATGTCGCGCAGGACCGGATCGGTGATCCGCACCAGAACCGGCACGGTCTGCGGCGCCGCGTTGACCTGCCGCATCAAAAGGGTTCCGCCGCCGATCACCCGGCCGCGCGCCGCCTCGGCCCGTGAAAGCGAGGTGAAGGTTTCAACCGTGGTCATTCGTCACCGCCTCCGTTTCCATCTCGGCCCGGACGGCCTCGAAACCGGCCTGGAAGATGTCGCGGCCCACCATGTCGGCAAGCGCCTGTTGCTGTCCGGCGGGCGTGTCGAAGCGGCTTTCCCATTCCCAAAAGGTCCAGTCGACATCCGTCACCGGGGTCAGCCGCACATGCGCCACGTAGTTCAAGAGCGGAACGGGCGTCTCCAGCAGGCAATAGGAATACGTCGTCTCCATATCGCTCAGGGTAAGGAGTTTCTCGCGCAGGTCCCCGCCATCCCGCAGCCGGAACATGCGCACGCAGCCCACCTTGTCAGAGGGATGCCCGCGCTCCACCTGGCTGGCGGCCACGGCGGGGTGCCAGCGGTCATGGCCGTTGAAATCGCGCAAAAGGTCCCAGGCCGCCTCGACGGGCGTCTTCAGAACCGTGCTGCGATAGACGCGGACCATCGGCCAAGCCCTTATGCGAACTTCATGCCCGTGGGATCGAACGTGGTGAGCCGCGCATACATCATGGCGGCGCGCCCGTCGATCCGGACGGCGGTCAGGGCCGCGCCCGACACGAGACCGACAGGGATCGACGCGATTGCGACGGGGGTCATTCGGATACTCCTCCTTCTGCCGCGGGCCGCCGAAGCCGACCGCCGGGTGCGTGGTCAGCGGATCCCTAACCGCCGAAATGCCGTTTCAACGCATCGAAGCCGGCCTGAAACACGTTCGCCCCGATACCGTCGACAAGCTCCGCCTCGTCGCCCGGATCGCAGGAAAACTCCGCCGACCATTCCGCGAAGGTGCGGCCGCCATCCGTGACCGGGGTGAACCGCAGCGTGGCCACGTAGTCTGCCAGCGCCATGGGGCTTTTCAGGATCGCATAGGTGCAAAACATGTCGTAATCGCTCAAACCCAGGAGCTTCTCACGGATATTGTCGCCGTTCTGCAGGTTGAAATTGCGGATGCAGCCCACCTTGTCGGACGGCAGCGCGTCCTCGATCCGGCTGTCCCGGATGCGCGGGTGCCATCTGGGCAGCCCGTTGAAATCCCGCACCCGTTCCCAGACCCGATCCGTCGGCGCATCGATCACGGAAGAGACGAAGACCCGAGCCATTTACGTTTCTCCCCCCGATGTCCCGTCCTGCGCCTGTTTCCTGGCCGCCGCCGCCCGCGCCGTCTCCGAGGCGGCGCGCGTCATATCCGAAGCGTTGCGAAAGATGTCGGATTTGGCCACGTTGGCGCCGTCGATGCCGATATCCCGCATCAAACTGTCCACGAACGGCGCCTGCACCCGGTAGCGCAGGGCCGAGTTCATCACCTCGTCGGTGGGGCTTGGGGTGGTCCCGCCGTCTCCGCCACCCGCGCCGCCCGTGGCCCAGTCGAGCCCCTGCGTGCCCGCGCCGCCCAATTGCATGATCTTGATGTCAGAGACATTCTCGAGCGGCTTGGCGCTCGCGGCGATGATACCCTCCACATGTTCCAGCATCTTGCGGCGGAACAGCGAATGACGCGCCTCGTCGGTGAGCACGTTCTCCGCCTCGTTGATGAGCCGCGCGGCCTCGGCTTCCACCGCCTTGCGGATCTTTTCGCCCTCGGCGATCAGCCGCATCCGCTCCGCGTCCTTCTCGGCGCGTATGGTCTCGAGCGTCTTCTCGCGGGTCGCGCTCTCGGTCTCGGCGGCGGTCCTCGCCTTCTCCGCGGCTTCCAAGGCGCGGGCCTTGGCCTGCTCGGCCTCCACGGCCGCGGCGCTTTCATCCAGCGACTTCCGATAAAGCACGATGGCCTTTTCCATCGCCGCTTCCTCCACGGCCGTCTCGCGGGCGATCTCGAGCTTGCGCCGTTCGGTCTGATGTCCGATCCGCGCATCGTCGAGCCCCCGTTCCGAGACGATCCTGGTGCGCTCGACCTCCTCCTGGCTGGCGATCTCGGCCTCGCGCAGGGCCCGAACGCGGGCGATTTCCAGGTGCTCCAGCGCCTTCCTGCGGTCCAGCCGCCGGGCGTCGAGCTCCTGCTCGGCCAGGATCCTCTCGGTATCGACAGTCTTTTCCTTCGTCACGCGCGCCGCCTCGACGGCCTCGTCCGCGGCGATCTGGGCGGCATCCATGGCCCTGTTGCGCGCGATCTCCAGCGCCCGGACGCGTTCGTCGCGGGCGATCTTGTCGGCGGCGGTCTGGGCCTCCTTCTCGATGCGCTGCTGTTCCACCAGACGGCGCGAGGAGATCTCGGCCGCCTCGATGGCCTCCTGTTTCTCGATCTCGCGCGCGCGCAGCTCCGCCTCCTTGGCGATATCGGCGGCCCGGGTGCGCTTCTCCTCCTCGATGCGGGCCTGCGCCACTTCTTCCTGGGCGGCGACATTGGCCACATCGACCGCGCGGTTGCGCGCGATCTCACGCTCGCGCAGGTCCTGCTCGTAGGCGACGCGTTCCGCGGCGACCTTCTTCTCCTTGGCGATCCGCGCGGCTTCCAGCGCTTCGGCCTTCGCGATCTCCGCCGCCTCGATGGCCTGCAGACGGGCCACGTCGCGTTCGGCCGTCTTCTCGTTGCTTTCGATCTTGCGCAGCGCAATCGCCGCTTCCTGCGCGATCCGCTGCGCCTCCACGGCTTCTTTCGCGGCGATCTCGGCCTCGTCGATGGCCAGATTGCGCGCGATCTCCAGCGCCCGGACGCGCTGCTCCTGCGCGATCCGCTCTCCCGAGGTCGCTTCCGCCGCCTCGATCTGTTTCACATCCAGCGCGCGCTGGCGGGCGATCTCGCGCCCGCGCGTGTCCTGCTCGGCGGCGATGCGCTCTGCCGCCAGGGCTTTTTCCCGGGCGATACGCGCCGCCTCGGTGGCCTGCTGCGATGCGATCTCGGCCTCTTCCAGCGCCTTTTGCCGCTCGATCTCCAGCACACGCGTGGCGCGATCCGAGGCAATGCGTTCGGCATTGATGACCCTGTCCTGGGCGATCCGCAGCTTTTCCGCGGCTTCCTGCGCGGCGATCGTCGCCTCGTCGACGGCCAGATTGCGCGCGATCTCCTTTTCGCGGGTGGAGCGCTCCAACGCGATACGCGCCTCGGTCACCTCGCGCTCCTGGGCGATACGGGCCTTTTCCACGACCTCCTTGGCGGCGATGTCCGCCTCGTCGATCAAGCGCTTGCGCTCGATCTCCTTGGCCTGGGTGGCGCGATCCTTTTCGATCCGGGTCTCGTTCAGCGCCCTTTCCTGCGCGATCCGCGCTTTCTCGATCGCCTCCTTGGCGGCGATCTCGGCGGCCTGCGTGTCCTTTTCCGTTTCGACCCGCGCCTCGGTGAGATTCCTTTCCTGCGTGATGCGGGCCTTCTCGACGGCTTCGCGGGTCGCGATCTCGGCCTCGTCGATCACCCGCTGGCGCGCGATCTCCTGCTGGCGGATCTTCCGCTCGGATTCGATCCGCGCCTCGGCGATCTTCTCCTCGTTGACGATGCGGGCCGTCTCGATGGCTTCCTTGCTGACGAGCGTCGCCTCCTCGCCCTCCTTTTCGCGCTCCGAACGCTCCCGCGCCAGTTCCGCGCGCTGTTGCGCGCGGCGGAATTCGATGTCGCGCTCCTGGTCCAGCCGCGCCTCCTCGCTGGCGCGCTCGATGGCCAGCGTCTCCTTCTCCGCCTGCAGGTTGCGGGCACGGATCCGGATCATGGCGTCCTGCTCGATGTCGTTGCGCAGCTTGCGCCGCGCCTCGACCTGTTCGATGACGCTGGTCAGGCCAATGGCGTCGAAGCGGTTCGACGGGTCGAAATACTGCAAATCCGTCTGGTCGATATCGGTGATCGCGACGCTTTCAAGCTCGAGCCCGTTCTTGTCCAGACTTTCCCGCGCGATCTCGGCGACGCGCGCGGCGACCGCGCCGCGCTTGGCGTGCAGCTCTTCAAGGGTCATCTCCGCCGCCACCGTGCGCAGGACCGAGATGAACTTTCCCGACAACAGCCGATGCAGACGCTCGGGCTCCAGCGTGCGCCGCCCCATGGTCGAGGCGGCCAGGCTCACGGCCTGTTTGGTGCCGCGCACCCGCACGTAGAACTCCGCGTCGATATCCACCCGCAAATTGTCCGCCGTGATCAGCGCATCCTCCTTTTCGCGGGTGACCGCGAGATCCATCGAGTTCATGTTCACCGGCGTGATGTCGTGGATGATGGGCCAGACGAAGGCGCCCCCGTCGATGACGACGCGCTCCCCCAGAAATCCGGTGCGCACGAAAGCCACCTCCTTGGTCGACCGGCGATAAAGCCAATGCATCACCCAATAGAGGACGAAGATGACAATGATCGCGAGAATCAGCCAGAGGATCAATTGCCCAATGATTTGTCCGGTCATGATCTTCCTCCCTTAGGTCCGATCTTCTTAAACGCGGCGGTCCGGTCGCGCTGCGCGACCTCGGCGGGCGGAGGCCCCATCGAGGAGGCGCCGTAGAAACCATGGCGGTGCCGCGTGTTCTTCAGCATGAAATCCGCATGTTCCGGCATCTCCACCGGACCGCCATTCGCATCGCCATAGGGCATCGGCCCCGCCAAGGAGCCGCGCCCGGAATCGCAGACGGCGATCGGGGGGCCGGCATCGCGCATCGCGCGAAACCCGGTCATCAATTCCTCGCGGTCACGCATGGCTCAAGCTCCTTTGATGCGAACGGATGCGCCGTGGAAAGACCGAAAGGTCCGTACGATCAGGTCCGCGAATTCCGGACTGTTGATGTTGTGGGGCACGCGCACGAGCTGGCGGTTGGCGGTATGGCGCACGGTTTCCTCGAGCGTTCGGAAAAGCGCCCCGTCGGCCTGCGGGTCCCAAAAGGGCCGGCCCGGCGCATCCAAGAGGCTCACCCCGCCCTCGGGCAGGAAGAACCGCACCGGCCCGGTCATGCGGTTGAGCCTCTCGCCGATGAACCGGCCCGTCGCCATGTTCTCTTCCGGCGTGGTGCGCATCAGGGTCATCCGGGGATCGTGTTGGTGAAAAAGCCGCCCCTCATAGCGGGCGGGCACGGTGTCCGGCGCGTTGAAGCTCACCATGTCCAGCGCCCCGCAGGCGCCGATATAAGGCAGCCCTGCCCGGATCGAGGCGCCGAAACGGTCCTCGGTGGCGGCGAAAACGCCGCCGGCGACATAGTCGCAGACCTCCGTGGTGGTGATGTCGAGAATGGCCGACAGCATGCCCGACTCCATCAGCTTCTCCATCGACCGCCCGCCGACCCCGGTCGCGTGGAAGACGAGACAATCGTACTCGTCTTCCAGCGCGCGGGTGATCATCCGCACACACGGCGTGGTCGCCCCGAACATGGTGAGGCCCAGGGCGGGCTTGTCATCGTCCGGCCGGGGCTTCGGGCCCCGGCGCGCGCGGACCATGCCGGCAAGGGCGTGGGCGCCGTTGGCCAGAACCTGGCGGGTGATCGAATTGAGCCCCTGCACATCGGCCACGGAATACATCAGGGTGATGTCGGAGGGGCCGACATACTGCTCGGTGTTGCCGCTGGCGACGGTGGAGACGATGAGCTTGGGCACGCCCACGGGCGGCACGCGAAACGCGGGAGAGACCAGCGCGGTGCCACCCGCGCCACCGGCCGCGATCAAACCGGCGATGTCGGTGCGCGACGACATCCAGCGCTCGAAGGCCAGGGTCATGCCCGCGACCGCGGTGCCCCGATCCCCGGTAAAGACCGCGCCGGCCCCCCGGGGATGGTTCGCCGCCACCAGATGTGGCGGGACATCGGCGCCGGACGGGCCGCCAGAGGTCGACAAGTCCACCATCCTGACCGCGAGTCCCCATGCCCGGATCAGATCCGCGATATAGGAAAGCTCCTGCCCTTTGGTATCGAACGTCCCGCACACATAGACCACGCCGCGCCCGTCGGGCGCGCGCCGCGTCGTCAGCGTCACCACGTCGGCGCCGGCGCCGGGCGGCTCCGTCACCGTCCGGGCGGACCGCTCCAGCACCCTGACCGGCACCGGCGCGCTCCGGCGCGTGGGCGGTTCGGGATTGGACAGATAAATCCGCGTGATCTTGTCGTCCGGCGCGGCCGCCGGGTGGCCACGGCCCTCTGCCGCCTCGCCGACGTGGTCATGGGCATGGCGGCCCACCCCCAGCAGCGCCTGCTGCAGATCCCGGTCGCCGGCCAGAATGCCGCTGTCCATGACCCGGTCGATCCGGCCATTGACCATGATCGCCACCTCGGCGGCCACCGAACAGGCCACGCCGATATTCTGCTCGATCACGAGCACGTCGATATCGCCCTCTTCGCCGAGCCGCGCCAGCATCCCGGCCACTTGCGTCACGATCACCGGGGCGAGCCCCTCGGTGGGCTCGTCCATGATCAGCAGCCGCGGATTCAGCAGCAGCGCCCGGCCGATGGCCAGCATCTGCTGCTCCCCGCCCGACAGTTGCGCCCCCCCGTTCGACCGGCGCTCCGCCAGGCGCGGAAAGACGGCATAGACCCGCTCGACCGTCCAGGCCCCGCCCCGCTTTTCCACCAGCCTCAGATGCTCGTCCACCGTGAGCGACCGCCAGAGCCGCCGCCCCTGGGGCACATAGCCGATCCCGAAGCGCGCGGTCTCCGCCGGGTCCAGCCCATCGATCGCCCGCCCGGCGAACGAGATGACGCCCGAGGCCACCGGCACCAGCCCCATGATCGCCTTGCAAAGCGTGGTCTTGCCCATGCCGTTGCGG
>JBCCVK010000106.1:0-7636 GCA_039195495.1 Pseudomonadota bacterium | reverse complement strand
CGGCGGCGGTGACCATGTTGGTGGCACCTGGCCCAATCGAACTGGTGGCGATCATGATACGCTCGGCGCGCCTGGCCTTGGCGTAAGCCACACCGGCCAGGGCCATACCCTGTTCGTTCTGGCCGCGCCAGGTCGGCAGCGTATCCCTTACCCGTTCCAGCGCCTCGGCAAGGCAGGTGACGTTACCGTGGCCGAAGATGGCGAAAACGCCGGCAAACAGCGGAACCACCCCCGTATCGGTTTCGATTCGCTGAGCGCAAAGCCAGCGCACAAGTGCCTGGGCCATTGTCATCCGCTCGGTTTTCATGGTGCTCCTCCGGTCGCGAACCGGATCAGAACAACCATCTGAGCCGCCCGCGGAATATTTATTCTCTTTTTTGTTTACACGGAATGAATTTGATGTTCAATTTTTTCCGACGGTGCCGGGGCGACAAAGTGAAAGAATTGATGACAGCCCAGAACGCGCCGACAGATTCGTTTGGGAGGAACGTCATGAAAACTCTTTTGACCACCGCCGCAGCTCTGGTCGTCGGCGCCAACGTCGCCTTCGCTGACGGCCACACTGCGCCCGCGAACATCGTTGTCGTCACGCACGGCTCGGACACCGACGCTTTCTGGGGCGTCGTGCGCAACGGTGTCGAGGTCGCCGCGCAGCACACCGGCGCCAATGTACAGTACCGCAACCCTGCGTCGGGAGACCTGAACGAGATGGCATCGCTGATCGAGGCGGCCATCGCGCAGAACCCGGACGGCCTCGTGGTGTCGATCCCCGACGCCGACATCCTGAGCGGCCCGATCCAGGCCGCCGTCGATGCGAAGATTCCGATGATCTCGATCAATTCGGGGGCCGACGTATCCGCCAAACTCGGCGCGTTGATGCATGTCGGCCAGCCGGAATACGATGCCGGCCTCGGCGGCGGTCAGCGCACGGCATCGCTTGGCGGCTCCAAAGGCGTGTGTTTCAATCACGAACCGTTCAACACCGCGCTTCTCGATCGCTGCCAGGGTTTCGCCGACGGTCTGGGTGAAAAACTGAACATGGTCGAGGTGTCCACCGACTTCGACGACATCAAGAACACGGTCATTGCGTATCTGACCTCGAACTCCGACATCGACGCGATCATGGCCGTGGGTCCGACCGGCTGCGACCCGACGATCACCGCGATCGAAGAGCTCGGCAGCGACGTCGTGCTCGGCTGCTTCGACCTCGGCCCTGCCATCGTCGACGGCATCGTGTCGGGCACCGTCGATTACGCCATCGATCAACAGCAGTTTCTCCAGGGCTACATGCCGGTCGTGGTGCTGGCGCTCCACAGGCGGAACGGTGCGTTGCCGGGCAATTCGATCAACTCCGGTCCGGGTTTCGTGACCCAGGCCAACGTGAAACAGGTGCAGGCATTGGCCGGTATCGAACGCTGATTGACGGCAAAGGCCCCGTGCAATGTCCCGCGGGCGGCGTAACAACACCGCCGCCGCCCGTTCCCCGCATCCAGAGTTAAGGTGAACCGGCCATGCCCAATGACGCTCCGGCGCGAAAAGATGAGCGCATCCGCAACATCTCGTTCCTGCAACATGCCCTGTCGCGTCCCGAACTCGGCTCGGTTTGCGGTCTGATCCTGATCATCATCGCCTTCATCATGATGACCTCTTCGGCCGGGACCTTCACGGCGATGTGGGTTAATCCGACAGGTATCCAGGCATGGGTGGAACTGGCATCCTTCGTCGGCATCCTGGCGATCGCGGCGGCCCTTCTGATGATCGCAGGCGAATTCGATCTGTCGATCGGCGCCAACATCGCTCTGGCCGGGCACAGTTTCGCGATTCTGCTTCTGTTGGGCGTGCCCATCCCTCTGGCCATCATCCTCACTTTCGCCGAGCTGCTGGCGCTGGGGGCCCTTATCGGCACCATCGTGGTCCGCACGGGTCTGCCGAGCTTCATCGTAACGCTCGGCTTCTGGTTCGCGAGCCGCGGTTTTGCGGTCTTTATGAGTCAGACGCTCTTCAACCAGTCGCGCCTGTCGGTTCGCGCCATCACCAAACCGCCCGCAGGCGGTGGAGAGGATCCATCCCGGATCGACAATATCTTCGCGTTCGACCGTGCCTTCGGGCTGCCCTTCGATGCCGAGGTCTATTATTTCGTCGTCATCGCCATTTTCGCGACATTGGTCTTGCATCGTACACGCTACGGCAACTGGATCTTCGCCGCGGGCGGCGATCCGGTGGCCGCCCGTGCCGTAGGGGTGCCGGTGGCGCGGGTAAAAATCTCGCTTTTCATGTTTTCGGCCTCCATGGCCTGCCTTTTGGGAATCATTACGGTGCTGACCTCCGGCGCCTCGGATCCGCAGGCGGGCGATTTCCGCGAGTTGCACGCGATCGCGGCCGCCGTGATCGGGGGGTGCGCGCTGACCGGCGGCTATGGCTCGGTCGTGGGCGCGGTGTTCGGCGCCTTCATCTTCGCCATCGCCAGCCGCGGCATCAACTTCGTGCCCTTCATCGACAACAATCTGTTCCGGGTGATGCTGGGCCTGCTGATCCTCGGCGCCGCCCTTTTGAACCAAGCCCTTCGCAACCGTGTCGTGAGGGGGTAAGCCATGACCGCGCCAACGATCGAAATCGTCAATCTGTCCAAGTTCTTCGGCAATATCATCGCGTTGAAGGATGTGAGTTTCGAGGTCCATAAGGGGGAGGTCACCGCGCTGCTCGGCGACAACGGCGCGGGCAAATCCACCCTCATCAAAACGCTGTCGGGCGTGCATAAACCCTCCGAGGGCGAGATCCGGATCGATGGCAAGCGCGTGGAGTTCAACACCCCCCGCGATGCCGCCGCCGCCGGGATCGGCACGGTCTACCAGGACCTGGCGCTGCAACCTCTGATGAGCGTCAGCCGCAACTTTTTCCTGGGGCGCGAGATCAGCAAAGGCCCGTTTCTGGATTTTGAGGCGATGGATCGAATCACGCGAGAGGAGATGGCCAAGATCGGTATCGACGTGGCGGATCCCAGCCAAGCGATCGGCACCATGTCGGGCGGTCAGCGTCAGACGCTCGCCATTGCCCGCGCGATCTATTTCGGTGCCAAAGTATTGATTCTGGACGAGCCGACCTCTGCCCTCGGACAAAAGCAGCAACTGGAAGTCTTACGCACGATCAAACAGGTCCGGGATCGGGGGGATCTGGCGATCGTCTTCATCACCCACAACGATCTGCACGCCAAGCTGGTAGGGGATCGGTTCGCCTTTCTCAATCGCGGCCGGGTGTTGGCCTCGGGCGACCGGGATAGCATCGACATGGACAATATCCGCACGCTCATGGCGGGGGGCAACGAGTTGGCCGAACTCGAAGCGGAGTTCACCCACGATGCCTGACCGGAGGCGGGGGATCCTGTCCCCGACACCGCGCGCTGCGGGTTGGCGGCGCTCGGATCGTTCATGAACAGATGCGTCCGACCCTCGCGACGACCTCGTCCCGATCGAGCGCCAAAGGCATTCCATCTTCCGGATCCATCCGCTCATTCCGCGTGAACCGATCCCGACATGCCACCAGCGGCCTGGGCGGCTTCAAGTTCAAGCCGTACTGCTCAAACCCGTTTTCGGAACGCATTGCGATCCCCCCGGACGCCTTCCGTGGCGATGAAGGCTGCAATGCCACATCCGTAAAGGTTCCGCCGATGCCGGCGCGGATATCGTTCTGGCGCGTCACCGCCGAAGGCTCTTCAGGGCCTGATCGAGGGTAAAGACCGTCTGATAGATTCGGGACATGATCGGCGCCGTCGGGACGGTCGCGAGTTCAGTCATCGGCAGCGGCAGACCGGCAGGGTCCATACCCGTAACGAGGTCCGCCATGCATTCACCGAATATCGTGCCGGTCGTGATCCCGCGACCGTTATAGCCGATGGGCGTGTAAAGATTCGGTGCAAGCTGGTAGATGCGCGGAAGATGGTCGGGCGTCATCGCGATCTGTCCGTGCCATGCCTCTTCAAAGTCCACCGCTCCGAGTTCGGGATAGAGGCGCGCCAACCGCCTTTCAGCCCAGCGACGCGAAAGACCGCGTCCGGCCGCGCCCACAACCGTTCCCATGGAGCCGACGATCAGCCTGTCGCAAGCGTCGCGGCGCAGGCTGAACATGATCTGGCCCGTGTCCCAAACGCCCTGCCTTGCCGGCAGAATATACGACATGTCGGCGGTGAGCGGTCCGGTCGCCAGTTGGAAGTAGTGAATCATCGTGAAGACGCGTTTCAAATCCGGCCATAGTTCGTCCGTATACGCATTGGTTCCCAGGATCGCGTATTTCGCGCGAATTGCGCCCGCATCGGTCTCAAGGACCCACAACTCTCCGTCACGCCGGAGCTTGATCACCCTGACACCCGTGCTGACTGTCGCGCCGGCACTGCGCGCCGCGCGCGCAAGCCCTCTGCAATACCCCATCGGGTTGACCGTTCCGGCCCGATGATCCAGCAAACCGCCATGAAACACATCGGTGCCGGTCTTTTCAATCATCTCTTCGCGCGAGAGCAGGTCGACAGGCGCACCCAGCTTCCGCCACTGCGCATATCGTGCTTCCAGATCGCGAAAACCCGCGGGCGCGTGCGCGGCGTGGATTGTGCCCGTCCGTGTGACCTCGCAGCGGATCCGATGCCTTTCAATCAGTGAAAAAACCTTTGCCGGACCGTCACCAAAGCGCTTGATGAAACGTGGTCCGTATATATCGCCCAGCTTCTTGCGGATCGCCGCCGGCGGATGCCAGACACCGGCGTTGACCAAACCCACACCGCGGCCCGACCCGCCAAAACCGATGCGCCGGGCCTCCAGAACATGTGCGCCCATCCCCCGTTCGGCACAATGAAGCGCAGTCGCCAGCCCGGTGAAGCCGCCGCCGACGATGGCTATGTCGGCTTCCTGGTCGCCATTCAAAGGATTCTGAATATCGGGTTCCTCGGCAGAGGCATCCCAGAGTGAAATCGGGCCGTCTTCTCTCATGTGCCGGAGGGTCTCCGCCGCTTGCGGAGCCGCCGTTTTTGGCGTCGACTCCCTTCGCAACAGGTTGCAACGATGCCATCGTTGTGTCAATATACGATAAGATCGTTATATATATTGGAACAATCGCCATGACTCTCGAGAAAACGGTGGCCCAGATGGTGCGGGAGGCGCGCGCCCGCATCGAAGAGGTCGAAACCGCCGATCTGATCGCAATGGTCGACGATCCGGATGTGATCATCGTCGATATCCGTGACGTCCGCGAGCGGCAGCATACAGGATTTATTCCGGGAAGTTTTCACGCGCCGCGCGGCATGATTGAGTTCTGGGTCGATCCCGACAGTCCTTACCATAAAGCGATTTTCGCACAGCCGGATAAAAAATACGTCTTCCATTGCGCTTCCGGCTGGCGCTCGGCCTTGACTGTGGCCACTCTCCGAGAGATGGGCTTTGACGCGGCGCATCTGAAAGAGGGATTCAGCAGCTGGGAAAAAGCTGGAGGTCCGGTCGAACGGGACGAAAAGAAAAGCTGACGGCTCAGACTCGCCGCAACTTGTGCGAAACGTTTTCAGCGGCGTGCTGAACCAGTACGCCCATGCGCTCCTCGCCGCCGTCTTCCAGATTGATGTCCGGCAGCGAAATTCCCAGCGCGGCAATCGCTTCGCCGTCCGGCAGATGGACTGCCGCTCCGAAGCTCAATATGCGGTCGCGAAATTCTCCTCGGTCAACGGCATAGCCACGCTTCACCGTCAGTGCCACGTCTGCGTCCAGTTCCTCGAGGCTGGTCAGCGTCCGCTCGGTGTAACGCGCGAGATTACCGTCGAGCTTCTCGCGCATTCTAGGATATTCGCTGGCCAGGATCGCCTTACCGGTCCCGACACAATGGATGGGCGCGCTGCCGCCCACCGGGTTCCATGACCGGATCGGCTTGAGGCTTTCGATCCGGTCGATATAGACGACCGTCAGCGCCTCGGGAACCGCCAGATAGATCGCCTCGCCGGTCTCCTGACTGAGATAGGCCAGTTCGGATGCGGCAGCCGATCTTAGATTCAAGTTTTCGACAGACATCCGCCCGAGCTGCCAGGTCTTCAGCGTCGCCGCGTAGCGCTTATCGTCCAGATGTTTGACATAGCCGAGAATCGTCAACGTCCGCAGCAGCCGGAAGGTGTTCGATTTGGTCAGCTCCAGTTCACGCGATAATTCCGTAACCCCTTTGCCGCTGTTCGACCGTACCAGTTTTTCCAGAATTGCGAGCCCCTTGGACAGGGTCGAATCAACTTTTGGCGCTTTTGGGGTTTCGATCATGCCGTCCCGTGATTCTTGAGCTTGTTCTGTATAGCAGAACGACGTAGCGGCACAAATAATGGTGGATCACGCGCCCCGACACGGAGGCGGCTTACCATCGAAACATCTCAAGCCGACCATCGCAGAGTGCGAGGCCGGGCCCCGCGTCGGGTTCGCCAGGGCTCCGGCGCGTTCGGACAACCTGCACCGAAGGCTCAATGTCGTGCTGGACCGGTTTGCGCGACATCCCCCGTTTCCGTGACGGGAGGCCAAGATCAGCCACAGCCCGGTCGGCACGTATGTGGACAGTGCGCGTTTGCGGCCGGCCGGTGTTCCGTCGGGAGGGTATCGCACTGCCCTGCTCCGCCGCCGAGAACGCGCCTCTCGGCGTGGTACCGGCCCATATCGAGCAAGACCGGGACAAGGCGCCGCCGAAGAAACACCGGGCCGGAAAGCAGCGCATATGGCACGAACCGACCGGGCGGCGCAACGATGGATGGATTTCGAAACGTGCCCGGCGCGCGAAGGAGGTTCAAACGACCAGCGGCGGCTCGGAAAGCTGATCCGCGGCGAACGCACGCTGCCGGGACAAGAAAGCCATCGGGTGAATGACGGTTTTGTTCAGTTGCAGTGATTTCGGGTATCGTATCTCAGCTTCCAGCTAACCCACCACACGCCCCGTAGCGTTTGCGTGCTTGTCGATGAACCGATGCTTCAGCGCACCGACACACCTCAAATCCGCCTTGTTTCATTGATGTTCGCGAGAGTGGGCATCTGGGTTAACCACGAAGGTTAGCCCATCGCCGGTCTTGTTCATGGCGCTGTCGGCCAGCGCCGCGCGGCCCACCGCTCCACTTCCCTCAAGGTTTTGTGCCCCGTGATCGATTGTATCTCGTACGGTGTCGCCCCGGCCGCGCCCATGAACGATGGTCTTGGCCAAATCCAGACCAGCGGCGCTAACTCGCATCGGGTGGCGCCTCTGATCCGCAGATCATGCCGCCCGCACCGTGGCGCATCGCCACGCAGGGGAGCGGATGCCAGCCAGACCATCCGCTTTACATTCGTGCCAGCTTGAACGCGCCCCCTGCTTTTCATGTGACTTGCCAAGGCAACCCGCGCGCGTCGCGCGTCCAGTCGGATCGAACCGGAGATCTGAAGTAGGCAGAACGAGGTGTGGCCTCGGCTTTAAATGCGCGATGCACACTCTCGCGTGCCTCTAAGTGTTCCAATAGATCGTTCAGAAACGGGAGCTGTGTTACAGCCTCAGGCTCAAGCGGGGCATGACGTGGCGCGATCAATGCCCAACGGACGCAACCACCAAGGTAAAAGTCGCACACGCTTACATCAGCACCAAGCAACCAAGGCCCGCCATTCCGGGCAAT
>JBCCVK010000105.1:0-7643 GCA_039195495.1 Pseudomonadota bacterium | reverse complement strand
GGGCGCGGCCCTTGTTCATGCGCATGTCAGCGCACACTGTCCCCCATCGCTGCAGGCTCTTCAACCCGGGCACGACGGGGTTGGACCAGAAACATGCCCAAAAGCATAAGGCTAAGCGCCGCCCAGACCGTGGGGCGATCGGCCGCGATCAGACGGGTTCCGGTCAGTTCCATGCCTGCTCCCTTGACGGATGCCGTCAGATTTACCGACATGGACGGCAGGGGTAAAGCGATATCGACGAATACAGGCAAGACAAACGATCCACGCTCGATGCGGTGCGGTCAAGATCGTTCCCGATCACCGATCGGCGGTATCCTCGACCACGAACGCGGCTTCGTCACGGACACGGCACGACCGGGTCCGCCCGTTCCGGACGGTGAAGCGAGTCACTTGCCGGCCTGGTGCCCAAACGGTCATGCCGGATCGCCTTTCCCGCCGCGGGGCGCCCGTCCGAAAAACCTCACGATCCCGTCGAAAGACAGATTTACATGTATCGGACCACTTTGTAGCTTGGTGTTCGATCAGTGATTACGATGACCGGGTTCACGCGTGTCGGAGGTCATAACCGGACGATCCGGAGAAATTCCTCACCCCAGCACCGGAAGGACATTTTCGTGAGTCATATTTGGCTGCGCGCCGAACAGCGCCAGAACGAGAAACGGACCGGACTGACCCCCGACGGGGCGGCGGAATTGCTGGCGCAAGGGCACTCCGTCACGGTGGAAGAAAGCCCCACGCGTACGTTTCCGATCGGGGATTATGCGCAAGCGGGCTGCATCACCGCGCCCGCGGGCAGTTGGGTCGAAGCCCCTTCGGATGCCGTCATCCTTGGATTGAAGGAGTTGCCCGACAACGAAAGCCCCCTACGGCACCGCCACGTCATGTTCGGTCATGCCTTCAAGGGGCAGCATGCAGGTCGGCGACTGCTGGAACGGTTCCGACGGGGCGGCGGCGCGCTTTATGATTTGGAGCATCTGGTCGACGAACGGGGCCACCGCGTGGCCGCATTCGGCTATTGGGCGGGTTATGTCGGAGCGGCCGTCAGCCTGAAAGCTTGGGCCGCCCAACGGCGAGGGGAGATTTGTCCGCCGGTGAACACCTGCAAAAGCAAAGCTGCATTGCTGACGGAGTTGAGGACGGAACTGACCGGTCTCGGCGCCGCCCGCCCTTCCGTCATCGTGATCGGCGCCCTGGGGCGGGTGGGGACCGGCGCCGTCGAACTGTGCGAGGCGGTGGAGATCGCGCCGACGAAATGGGATATGCGGGAAACCGCGCCTGGCGGACCGTTCCCCGAAATCCTTGACCATTCGATATTTCTCAACTGCATCCTGGCCCGGCCGGGCATACCGGCCTTCGTCCCGCGCGAGGCGATGCGCGCGCCGCGCCGCCTTACCGTCATCGGCGACATCGCCTGCGATCCCGACAGCGATTACAATCCGATACCGATCTACGACCGGGCCACGAGCTGGAAAACACCCGTGACGCGCGTATATGCGCATCCGCCGCTGGATGTCATGGCCATTGACAACCTGCCTTCGCTGCTGCCGCGTGAAGCCTCCGAAAGTTTCGCCGCGCAGCTCTTGCCGGCGCTGACGCGCCTGCATGAGCGTGACGAAGGTATTTGGGCGCGCGCCAAGGCCATCTTCCAAGAGCATTTGAAAGGGTGAGCGATGACGATTCACTGGTGCGGCACGGGATTGTCAGCCATTCCGGGCTTACGCCGCCTGATCATGGCGGATCATGAGGTGGCGGTCTGGAATCGAACGATCGAAAAGGCGCGGACAGCCGTGGGCGATCTGACCGATGCCATCCATATCTTCGACGAAGAAGCGCTTGCCGCCGATCTCGACGCCGGCGATGTGGTGGTCTCGATGCTGCCAGGGGATTGGCAGGTGCCGCTTGCGAAACGCTGCATCGAAAAGCGCGCGCATTTCGTCTCTTCCTCCTATATCGCGGCGGAGATGCGTGCGCTTGACGGACAGGCCCGCGCCGCCGGAGTGGCCTGCGTCAACGAAATGGGCCTCGACCCAGGCATCGATCACCTGATGGCCCATCATCTTGTGGCCGATTACCGGGCCTCAGGCGCTTACGATCCGGAGAATGTGCTGTCGTTTACCTCCTATTGCGGCGGCGTGCCGAAATATGCCAATCCGTTTCGCTACAAGTTCAGCTGGTCGCCCCTGGGGGTATTGAGGGCGCTGCGCGCGCCCTCACGGTCGATCCGCGATTTTCAGGAGGTGAACACGGCCCGGCCCTGGGAGGGCCTCTCAAGCTATAGCGCGCCGCTGCCGGTTCCCGAAAGCTTCGAGGTATATCCCAATCGCGACAGCCTGCCTTTCATATCGGAATATCGTTTTGATCCGGGATGGAAGGTGAAGGAATTCGTTCGGGGCACCTTGAGACTGAAGGGCTGGGCCGAGGCCTGGAAAGACATCTTCGCCGAAATCGAGGCGCTGGAAGACGCCCCGTCGGAAGAGGCCCTGGAAAGAATGTCGGATCGGTTATGGGACGAGAACGCCTACGCACCCGACGAACCAGATCGGGTGGTTCTATGCGTTTCGCTGAAAGCCGCTCATGACCAAGAGACCTGCTGGCACAAGACCTATGCGCTTGACGCCTGGGGAGACGCGCGCGGCTCCGCCATGGCACGCCTTGTCTCCGTGCCGGTATCCTTGGCCGTCGAGGCGATTCTGAACGACGAGATCGCGCCCGGCGTCACCCCTGCCCCACACGCGCCCAGCCTGGTCGGCCCCTTTATGAAAAAGGTCGCCACGCTGGCACAGCACATGCGGATCGTGACCCACCAATAAGGGAAAACCGAAGAAATGGCGACATATGACGCACCCGTGAACACCGGGCGGCGGCGGCGCGTTCGCGAAGCTGTCCTTTCCTCACCCGGGGAGAGGCGGGATCACATCCCGTGTGACCTATTCAGCCTTCGTCAGGGAATCGTGACCTGCGACCACCCGGAGGAATTGCATTCAAGACCATCCGTGACCTCCCCCGGCACGGGCCGTGCGGCAGGCGGGGATTACACAATTTTGTCATCAAAGCCGCCGATAGATTGAACATCACTTTTCCCGTAGAGGTAACTTACATGAAACCTTCTGTTGTCCTGGCCGCTCTGGTTGCACTCGGACCCGCGAATATCGCGCTCGGCGATTCCATCACGCTTGGTCCTCGACCTTTGTTCCTGGTCGACCAAATGGCCGACGGCGCCTTGAAAGACAAGCTGGCGGCCTGTTCGGCCAACGTCCCGAGCCGGTCGTCGTTTTCGATCGGCCATCGCGGTGCACCGATGCAATTTCCGGAACATACGGTTGAATCGAACATCGCCGCTGCGCGGATGGGTGCCGGTATCCTGGAATGCGATGTAACGTTCACCAAGGACAAGGAACTGGTGTGCCGCCATGCCCAAAACGACCTGCACACGACCACGAATATTCTGGTGACGCCCCTGGCGGCGAAGTGCACCCGGGGATTCACCGCCGCCGGCGGTGGCAACGAGGCGAGCGCGGAATGCCGGACCTCCGACATCACCCTGTCCGAGTTCCGCACCCTGATCGGCAAAATGGACGCCGCCGACAGATCGGCGACGACGGCCGAGGACTATCTGGGCGGAACCGCGAATTGGCGCACGGATCTTTACGCGGAACAGGCCGGAACCCTGATGACGCATGCGGAAAGCATCAAACTGTTCAGATCATTGGGCGCAAAGTTCACGCCGGAATTGAAATCTCCAAGCGTCGAGATGCCGTTCGACGGGTATACGCAGGAAAATTACGCGCAAGCCCTGATCGATGAATACAAAGCGGCCGGCATTCCGGCGTCGGACGTCTGGGCACAAAGCTTCAATCTTGACGATGTCCTCTATTGGATCAAGAACGAACCCGCTTTCGGAGCACAAGCCGTCTATCTCGACGGCCGTTACGACCAGGACGGTTTCGACCCGCAAGACGCGCAGACCTGGTCACCCGGCATGACCGAGTTGAAGGATATGGGCGTCAACTATATCGCACCGCCGATGTGGGTACTTTTGAATGTCGAAAACGGCGAAATCACCCCATCCGCCTATGCGAAGGCCGCGGCCGAAGCGGGTCTGAATCTGATCACATGGACACTTGAGCGTTCGGGGCCGCTGAAAAGCGGCGGTGGCTGGTATTATCAAACCACGTCCGAAGTCATCGACAGCGATGGCATGATGTATCCCATGCTGGACGTCCTCGCCCGTCAGGTCGGCGTCAAGGGTGTCTTCTCGGACTGGCCGGCGACCACGACCTATTACGCGAACTGCATGGGTCTTTGACCTCGATCAGGCCCGGAGGTCCGCCGATTTCGCCGTGAAGGGCTTCGGGGGTCGTTTTCGTCCCCCTTTCGAAAGCTCGACGGACGTCGTGTTCTGTTCGGGATCGGTGGGTTAGACTGGAAACGGCTCTTTAAGGCACGCTGCTGGCTTCAATGGCTGACAGGATGCGTCAAAAGCCGTTTCCATGCCGACACAGCGCGAATCCTGAAATACCTCGACTTGTCCTGCCTCTATGTAACACCGGGTCATGCAAGCAATGCGGGTCGCGCAAATCACGTTATGGCGCGCCCGCCAGCCACCAGGCGCAGCATCGCGCCCCTCACGACCGATGACGTCCCAGGCCAAGGATGCGTTGAGGCGGGCAATGAGGGCGGGACCGCTTTGGGGCATGGCTTTCGGGACATATATGTCGATCGTTCTTCCCATTGCACCCGAAGGCGCCCCGCAACCACGTGCCCGCCAGCCCGGCCGGCCTGTCCTGCACCGGCATGAACGGAATGATCCCAGGTTTCCTTACAAGCCGACCCAGGTTTGCAGCAAACCCATAAGCGGTATCCGCAGCGCGCCGATCTGGTTTGACGCCAAGGCGTTCTTCGGTCCGATCCGGCATCGTCCGCGAGGCGCCGACCGCTGCCCGACGAAGCGTGCGCGTGGTCCCGACATCCATGACCGCGGTCGGATCGAGCGCAGTATGTGATCGGCGGGCACCGGCCCCGATGCGCCTCCGGACCAAACCCATGAAAGAGCTGTGTCGCGACCCGCCGAACGCCCATCATCCCCCAATCCCCCGGATCCTATTAAATCGGGTGACGCGAACGGCGTATCGCATCCCGACGAGGCGTTTCCCGAGAGAGCCGGCGCCGGAGGCGAAGCGCGGGATTTGCCGGCAAACGTCTTGCCCGACGACGGCTTTGCGTCAGTCGAGATCGATGAAGGCCCGCCCGGGATTGCGGGCAGCGCCGGAAGCACCGGCGCCCGCAATCCCGCCGATGATCCCTTCGAGTCTCGACAGAAGCCGTTTGCGGTCGAAGCGCTCGACGGCCTTTTCCCGCGCCCGTGTCGCGACCGCCGCCTTGTCGATGCCGCCGCCGAGGACATCCGCCAGCAGCCGCGCGAACCCGTCCTCGTCATACTCGTCCGACAGGAAAGCGTCGACACCCTCCTCGACCGCCTCCGGGATACCGGCATGACGGGTCGCGATCACCACCAGCCCGCAGGCCATCGCCTCCTGGATCGCGGTCGGAAATCCCTCCGCATCGCCGTCCGGCGCGACGACGGAATGTTGCAGAAAGATCTCGGCCTCCCGGAGCGACGCGAGCACGCCCGCATGCGGTTGCGCCCCCCGGAACTCGACGCGATCCTGCATTCCGAGACGTTCGGTCATGGCCCTGCATGCCGGGAGCAGAGGCCCGTCGCCCACCATGACGAGCGATGCGCCGGGCACATCCCGCGCCACCCTGCAGAAAGCCCCGAGCGTGATCATCGGCTGCTTCTTTTCGACGAAGCGCCCGATCGCGACGCATCTGTTCGGCACCGGCGCGCCCGGGCGGAATTCGTCGGTATCGACGCCGCTTGGCAGCACGTGGCTGACCGGATGCCGGACACCCGCTTCGGCAAGGCGGTCGAGAAGATACCGGGAGACCGCGACAAAGGCATCGACATTGGCCACCATGCGCCGATAGGCCTCACGCCGCCGCGCCTTCTTCAGCGCCTGTGTCGCGTCGAAACCCCGGAAATAGCCGATCAGGGGAATCCCGAGATCCCTCGCCAATGGTGCGAGCGAAACCGTCTGCGTGCCGAATTCGCAGAGGATGCAGCCAACCTCCTGCGCCTTCAGGAAAGCCGCGAGGTCTCGCCGGTCCCGGCCGTAGGGGACACGGCTGTTGCGGTATTCAAGATAGTTCCGGAGCGCATGGAGCCCCCGCCCCCGGCGCGCGCGTTCATAGATCGCCTTGCCGCCGGGATTGTCGCCGTTGAAGCGGTCGCAGACCACGCAGGTGTCACCCCCGAAGAGATTGTCGATGTGGTTGTTCACCATGGTCTGGTGCGGATTGAAATAGATGCTGGTGCTGACCGCGACACGCATGGATCAGGGCCACTCGAAGTCGAATTTGTCCAGGTATCCGAGTTTCTCGAGTCGCGCGAGCGTCCGGTCCCGTTCGTCGGACAATCCCGGTATGCGGTCGCAGTGATCTTCGACGTGAACGATGTCGACCCGCTCCATGACACCCCCATCCAGCAAGGCGTTGATCAGCCGGTATTCGAGCCCTTCGACATCCATCTTCACGATGCCGACCGGCGTGTCGAGATCTCGGATGACGCGGGCCAGATCAACGGTCTCGACCGTGAACTTGTGCGCATAGCTGAGATTCGTCTTGTTGCCCACAAGTGTCGAGCCTTCGAAAAAACTCTTGTGTTTCTTCGGGGTCTCGAAGAAGAGTTCGGCCATGCCATCGGCATCGTTCGCCGCCTGCCGGAGCGGAACGATATTCGGATAGGCCCTGACGTTTCGCCTGAGTTCCTCGAAGATTTCGGGATGCGGTTCGAACGCGTAGACCCGTTCGGCATGATGCGAGAACTCGATGCTCGCCGCGCCGATATGCGCCCCGAGGTCGAGGACCACGCGGCCGGGCCGCGCGGCCGCGGTTTTCCTGGCATGGGCTTCGCCTTCCTTCAGAAGAAAACCGGGCAGGCGTATCCCGTTTCGCCGCAATGCGCGCCGCGCGACCTGTTTCAGGCTTGGCACCGTCTGCACTCTCCGATTGCCCGGAACGTTTCCGGAGCGGGAAGGGATCAGACCGACACAGCCTGAGATGCGTAGGGTTTAATGAAGCGCGGGCGACAGGGCAACCTGCAGGTGTTCCGGAACTCAAGCGGCCACGGGAATGGCGATCAGAACCCGAAGGCGTTGCCACTTTTCGCGAACGCGGCATAGGGCCCGATCTCACATGATTTCCGGTAGAGAAAGCTGCCGTCGACCTCTGCCATGCGCCTCAACGTCTCGGCCATCAGACGATGATCGCGCGAGCCTGCGGAATAGGATTTCTCGCGCAGCGCCACGTTGATCTTGTCGTAGATCGATCCGGCGAAACGGTAATGGACGATCGGCAGGAGATGAGCGGCGGACGCGGGCAGGCTTGTCTCATGGGAGTTCCGGAAAGTGGCACCGTTCCGCCAGCGAACGAGGACGGGCTTGCGGACGAGATTGTAGCGCGGCGGGCGGGCGAGCACGCGGGTGCGCCAAAATCGCCGCAGGCGGTTGCGTTCGGGCGTGACGCCAAGTTCGGGATAGAGCCGACTTGCCCCGTAGCGGTGATAGAGCCGGGCCCGCGCGCCC
>JBCCVK010000104.1:0-7655 GCA_039195495.1 Pseudomonadota bacterium | reverse complement strand
TGGTCCGGCGTGCAGGCGATCAACGCCGAGGCGCGGGCAAGCTACGATCGCGCCGCCTCGGTCGTCGGACAAGAACGATTTCCCGCATTGATCCATCCGACGGGTCGCGTCGAAACGCGAAGCTTCGTCGCGTTGCGGCGGGCGGGATGGCCGGTGGCCCCGGTTCTCGACGGCGCGTTGCGGCGCGGCGGGCAAAAGCTGAAGGTGATCGGCATCGACGTCCTGTCGATGCGGCTGCCAGGCGTCGACGGGGATGGATCGGTCAACCCGGCGGAGATTCTTCCGGGCGACGACCTCGCCTTCGCGGCTCCGGAAACCGTCGCGGCCTTGGCGGGGGTGTCCGATCTGCCCGCCCTACGCGTCAGCGACGGGATTCCACCGGGGCGCCTGCTGATGGACATCGCGGTGGCCGAACGGCTGTTGGACCTGGACGGCGTACTGACACGGCTGCTGGTCTTGTCGGCGCCGCCCGACGACGCTTCGCTGGAAGCGCTGGCGCCCGGACTGATCTGGCAAGCCCCGGATCAACCCTCCGACATTGCGCAATTGACGGACAGTTTTCATCTGAACCTGACGGCGTTCGGATTTCTCGCCTTCACCGTGGGTTTGTTCATCGTTCACGGAACCGTCGGGCTGGCCTTCGAGCAGCGCCGCCCGGTCATACGTACCCTGCGTGCCCTTGGCGTCCCGCTTGGGCGTCTGATCGTGTTGTTCGCCGTCGAAATCCTCGTTTTGGCGGGGATCGCGGGCGGTCTGGGCATCGTGCTGGGATATGTGCTGGCCGGCCTCCTGCTGCCGGATGTCGCCGCCACGCTTGCGGGTCTCTACGGTGCCGAGATGGAAGGCACGCTGTCCTTCCGCCGGAGTTGGGCGGTCGCGGGTCTGGGTATGGCGTCGACGGGGGCGGGGATCGCAGCGGCGGATGCGCTTTGGAAAGTCGCACGCATGCCGCTGCTCGTGTCGGCACGCCCCCAAGCCTGGGCGATGCGTGCGAAGCGGGTCGCCCGATGGCAGGGCATCGCGGGACTTGCGCTCTTGGGTTTCGCGCTGGGTCTTGCAATGTTCGCCGAGGGGCTTGCGTCGGGCTTTGCCGCATTGGCGGCCCTGCTGCTCGGGGCCGCCTTGCTGCTGCCTACGGTTTTGTCTTTCGTCGTGAAGTGCCTGATCGGCCTGCGTCCCGGACCCGTCTGGCACTGGTTTTGGGCGGACACGCGCCAGCAGGTCCCCGGTCTGTCGCTGGCATTGATGGCATTGCTTTTCGCCCTGGCGGCCAATATCGGCGTCGGCACGATGGTGTCGAGTTTTCGCCTGACATTCGTCGGGTGGCTCGATCAACGCTTCGCCTCCGAACTTTACGTGAGGGCGCGGAGCGACGCCGAAGGCGCGCGTCTGCAAGGCTGGCTCGAAGACCGCGCCGACGCCGTTCTACCGATCTGGAGCGCCAGGACCACGATTCCGCAGCCGCTGGAGATATTCGGTATCGTCGACCATCCGACCTATAGGGAGAACTGGCCGCTGCTACACGCCGCGCCGCATGCCTGGGACCGGCTGGCCATGGGGGACACGGCCTTGATCAACGAACAAACGGCGCGGGCGCGCGGGGTGGCGCCGGGGCAGAAATTCATGCTGTCACCCGGTTGGCAGGTGGAAATCGTGGGTGTCTATTCCGATTACGGCAACCCGGGCGGACAGGCGATCGTCGCCTTGCCCGATCTTCTCGCACGGCCCCTCGCGGTGGAAACCCGGCGTTTCGGGGTGCGCATCGCGCCGGACCGGGTGGCGTCCTTGCGGGCCGCGCTGCTCGGGGAATTCGGCCTAACCGAGGGGAATGTCGTCGATCAGGCTTCTCTCAAGGCGTTTTCGTTGCGTATCTTCGACAGAACCTTCGCGGTGACGGCTGCACTGAACGTTCTGACCTTGTCGGTCGCGGGCCTGGCGATTCTGACCAGCCTCCTGACCCTGTCGGCGATGCGGCTGCCGCAACTTGTTCCGGTCTGGGCATTGGGTCTGACCCGTCGCCGACTGGCGCAAATGGAAGTCATGCGCGCCGTCGCCCTGACGGCCTTCACATTCGCGGTCGCGGTGCCCGTGGGGCTGATGCTGGCCTGGATACTTCTGACGGTTATCAACGTCGCCGCCTTCGGCTGGCGTTTGCCGATGTCGGTCTTTCCACTGGACTGGTTGGGCCTTCTGGCGCTTGCGTCGATTGCGGCCGTCCTGGCGGCGCTCGGGCCCGCCCGGAGATTGGCGCGCACTTCGCCAACCCAATTTCTGAAGGTATTCTCGGATGCGGGCTAGCCGGCTCCTCATGTTCCTGGTGCTGTCACTGACCGGCTGTGACGCGCTCGCCCAGGGCTTCGCCGGGCTCGGCACCGACGCCGACGGTTTCGCCACGCCGCGGCGCGGAACGGATTTCACCTTTCCCCGCGATCACGGTCCCCATCCGGAATACCGCATCGAATGGTGGTACCTGACCGCCAACCTGACCGACATCGATGGGCGCGATTATGGTCTGCAATGGACGCTTTTCCGATCGGCGCTCAGACCGGAGGGGGGCTTGGGATGGGGAACGCCGCAGCTTTGGATGGGTCATGCCGCCGTCACCACGCCGCAGGCGCATCATCATGCCGAAAAATTCGCCCGGGGCGGAATAGGCCATGCGGGCGCGCGGGCCGATCCTTTCAGCGCCTGGATCGACGACTGGCACGTGACCGGCATTCCGGGCGGAGGGGATGCCTTGGATACCCTGCGACTGGCTGCCGCCGGCGTCGATTTTTCGTATGAGATGGACCTGACGGCGACGGGGCCGCTGGTCATGCATGGCGAGGCGGGATTTTCGGTGAAATCGGCGGAAGGGCAAGCGAGTTATTACTATTCACAGCCCTTTTACCGGATCGAAGGCACGTTGCGGTTGCCGGATGGGGACATGCCGGTCTCCGGCGTCGCCTGGCTCGACCGGGAATGGTCTTCCCAGCCCTTGTCCGGCAATCAGGCGGGATGGGACTGGTTTTCGTTCCGTTTCGACGACGGCGCGCGGCTCATGACCTTCCGGCTGCGCCAGACCGACGGCACATACTTCACCTCCGGCACCTGGATCGCGCCCGACGGTGCGACAACCGCGCTGGCCGACGGCGCGATACGCATGACACCCTTGCGGCAAGCGAAGGTCGCCGGTCGGAGTGTGCCGGTTGAATGGCGGGTCGAGGTTCCGGCCCACGGCGTCGACATCGTGAGCGAGCCGGTCAATCCCCAAGCCTGGATGGAGACGACATTTCCATATTGGGAAGGGCCGATCCGTATCGGAGGCAGCCATGAGGGACGCGGATATCTGGAGATGACCGGATATGAATGAAGCGGGTCGGGGATCCCGATCACCCCATCGGCGTGGAACCGGCATCATCGTCACGAACGTCACCGCAGCCCCGCCAAAACCGGCTGACGCATCGCGAACCAGGCCGGGACGATCGCGATCGACAGGGTCAGGGTGGTGAAGATACCGATCAGATGAAGCTCGGGCCACCCCAGCCCGGCTGTCACCAGGATGTCGGTTCGCGCCGTAACGACGCGCCCGATGACCTGAACGGCGGCCAGGCCAAACACTATTCCCAGTCCGACCCCGGCAAGGATCAGAGTTGCGGCATAACTCCATAAAACCGCGAAGATGAAACGATGCGGCGCGCCCAGCGCACGGAGGATCGAGATCTGGCGTCTGAAAATGCGTACGAGGAGCAGCACGGCGGTCATCACTGCGGCCACGACCAGACCCTGTGTCACCACCGCCATGATCGACATGACCTGGCGGACGTCGCCCAGCAGATCGTGCAGTTGGATCAGGACCGCACCCGGAAAGAAGGCCATCATACGCTCGGTCGAGAATGTCTCACGCAGGGCGTAGTTCGCCCAGTGTTGATCCGCGATCACGATGACCGAGGGCGTTCCCGGAAAATAGTCCGGATCGAAAGGCGGTCCGAGTTGCCCGGCGTCTTGCGGCGCATGCCCATCCGCCAGTCCATGTGTGGACCAGACGGATTCGATGGGCACGACGATTGCCCTGTCCCACGGGCTGCCGGTCAATGGCAACCGCCCGACCACGGTGATGTCGATATCGTGTATCTGGCCGTCCCCAAATCCATGCTGCGGACGAAACACGCTTCCCAACGCCAGCGGCGACAGCGCACCGACGACCGCTTCCTCCACCGAGGTGAACATGCGGCCGTCCAACCGCTTGTCGGACAGATGTTCGATGAAGGCGGCGGTCGTGCCCACGACCGGCGCACCGTCGACGCTGTCGCCGAAGCCGAGAGGCGCGGCCAGCACGACGTTGGGATGTCGGACGATCTCCGCGAAGCCCGCACCGTCCAGAAGCGGCAAATCGGTCGGCTGCAGGAACACCGTTGCCAGCATGACGGTGATCTCGCTGCCCGGCGCACTGACGATCAGGTCGAACTTCTCGGCAGCCCTGGCCGATCCTTGGCGCATTCCCCGCTCTTGCGCGATCAGGCCGACGCCCAGGCCGATCGAGATGCCGATCAGCAGGACGAAGACGATATTGGTCCATCGCAACCGCCGCATCATCGCGCGCGCGATGGGAAATGGCGCATGGCCGTGCAAAATGGCGAAGGCCACCGCAACCGACGGCAACAAGAGAGCCGTGAGGATCATCATGTCCTGCGTCGTGGCGGACAAACCGGACCAAAGATCACGCATCGACGATCCGACCATCCCTCAACTCTATGATCCGGTCCATTTGCGTCAGAAGCGCCGGATCGTGACTTGCCGCGATCAAGATCTTGCGATCGTGGCGTGCCGCCTTCACGAGATCGGCGATCAAAGGATCCGCCGTCTTGCGATCCAGGCTTGCCGTCGGTTCGTCCATCAGCAGGATCGGCGGATCGTTCGCAAATGCACGCGCCATGGCGACACGTTGACGTTCCCCGCCCGAAAGGCTGGCGACGCGACGCGCCCGCTCGATCGGAACGCCAAATTCGCTCAGCTTTCGCAACGCATGCCTTTTCACCCTGGCGCGCACGGATCGCGGCGCAAATGCGGCCGACAGAGCCGCATTGTCCAGCGCACCCAGTTCCTCAAACAACAGAAAATCCTGAAAAACCAGACCGACATTCTCTCGCCGGAATGCGGCGCGCGCATCCGCGGCCATTCTGACGATATCCCTGTCGCACCACATCACCTTTCCCGAAACCCGCTCGGCCAACCCTGCGAGAGCGAAAAGAAGCGTCGACTTTCCCGCCCCGGACGGACCCTGCAATCCAATCGCCTCACCCGGGCGGACCGTCAGGCTTGGAACATGAACCAGCATCCGCCCATCGGCAGACTGCACCACGAGATCGACGATGGAAAGTCGCATATCAGTAATATGGTAGCGCGACGCATCGGATCAAAAATACCTGTGGACCGTATCGGGCAGGCGCGCACGACTGACGAGGCCGGGCGCCGCGTCCGCGATCGCAACGAAGGCCGGCAGGTCCCCGGCAACAAGTCTTCGGTTGAAAACCGGAATGCTCGTTCTGCGTTTGGCGTAAATTGCCGGGATGCCATCCGCCCCGGACCTCGATCCGCCGCCCCGCGCGCGACAGGGCAGGATCGGAAAGGCCAAGATGCTTGCGGTAGAGATTTCGGATAGGAATGGGGCCTCGGGCCGGGCCGGCAAGACAACATGCACGGGATGCGAGACAGAAGCGCCTGTTCATCCTGCCCCTCTTGCCATGGTTGCGCTGCGGCGGCCCGACATGCCCTCTTCGTCTTGCAGATCGGCAGGAATAGAATTGCGGCATCCGCCAAATCGGATGTCTGAACGTCGACATTGCAGGTCTTGACCAGGGCCAGATGTGGAAAGGTCGCACCAGGCAGAACGGTTTCTTCGCCCGTATTGCCGTTTTACCGACCGCGCCACGACCCGGTCGCATAATCGATGCCGGCGCCGCTGCCGTCTGCGATCATGATGATCACGCCCTTGGCCCGGCCGGGGTCCGGCATCATGGCCTCTTTCGAGCGATCATTCCCCGCGCGGCGATGCACCGGATATTACCAGCCTGCGGAAGGGGGCATGACCATCGGCCAGCGCGGCCGGACCGCATGGGAAATGAAGGGCGTTATATGCCTGACCACGCATCGGCATGGCCGATTTTTGCACCGCGACACGATGCCCGACACAATTGCGCCATTCCGGCATCAAGGATTAAAATTTCTAGATCTTTCGTCTATAATATGGGTAGTCTTTCGGCATGACTATCGAGAATGACATTCGTACACTTGCGCAAAAATTCGCCGATACTCTTAAGGCCCGCGTTGATGAACGCATCACTGAAATGGAGGAGGACGACAATAACCACTACCTTATCTATCGGGTGCTCGGCGTCGCCGCCGAAGAAGGCAGGTTAATCGATATTTATCAAAATAAAGGTCGGTTTCTATACACGTATGCTGGTTCTTTTCTCGAAGAGGCCGCAAAGCTATGTTTCCTCGAAGCTTTCCCTGAATCTGGATCTGTTCGGATAGAGAATACTTTGGGACAACGCCCAAAGACCTTTGAAATCGATTGTCTTATTGATGATAGAGATGCCATAGAAATCAAATGGCGTGATGCCACCACGGACGGTGACCATATCACGAAAGAGCATACACGGATACAGAGCATAAAAAATACTGGCTATAAGCCTATCCGCATAATGTTCTATTATCCAAACAGAACGCAAGCGCAAAGAATACAGAAAACCCTTGAGACATTATACGCTGGGGTAGATGGAGAATATTACTGCGGTGATGATGCCTGGAATTACATTTTAAAATATACAGGCGTCGATCTGCTATCCATTCTTCAATCTATCGCCGATGGGAAGGCCGCGGCATGAATAATCAAGTATACTTCGGCGACTGTTTGGAAATTCTTGATACTCTTCCTAGAGATAGCGTCGATCTTGTCTATATCGATCCCCCATTCTTCACGCAAACGGTGCATAAGCTAGTAACTAGGGACGGGTCTAAAGCTTTTAACTTTGCCGATATATGGGACAGCGACAACTCATACGCTGACTTTATTTTTCAACGTCTTTCCAAGGTTCGCGACTCTTTAAAAAGTACGGGTTCGATTTTCTTTCATTGCGACAAGTCGGCTTCTCACATCATCAGGTTACTTCTTGACAGCGTTTTTGGCGCCAAAAATTTCCAATCCGAAATAATATGGCACTTCCGCCGTTGGTCGAACTCTAAACGGGGTCTGTTGAACGGTCACCAGACTATATATTTTTATTCAAAAGACTCAAATTATAAATTTAATATACTTTATTCTGATTATTCGCCTTCCACAAATATCGATCAAATAATGCAGAAACGGAGTCGAGACGACAGAAACAAATCAGTATACGCCAAAGATAAGGCGGGGAATATCGTTGGAAACGGCGTTAAAAAGGGCGTTCCGCTTTCAGATGTCTGGGAAATTCCCTTCTTAAATCCAAAGGCTAAAGAGCGTGTTGGTTACCCGACACAAAAGCCAGTGCTTTTGCTCCAGCGGATCATAGAACTCACGACCGAGCCTGGCGATGTTGTTCTAGATCCATTTTGTGGAAGCGGGACAACCCTTGTTGCCGCCCAAACACTTCAACGCAATGCAATAGGAATTGATATTTCGGAAGATGCTG
>JBCCVK010000103.1:0-7678 GCA_039195495.1 Pseudomonadota bacterium | reverse complement strand
GTGCCCTGCACGATGCCCTGCGATCCGATGTAAATCCACGACCCCGCGGTCATCTGACCATACATGGCCAAGCCTTTTTTATCGAGTTCGTTGAAATGGTCCCAATTCGCCCAGCGGGGCACCAGATTCGAATTGGCGATCAACACGCGGGGCGCATCCTTGTGGGTCTGAAAGACACCGACGGGTTTGCCCGATTGCACCAGAAGCGTCTGATCCTCTTCCAGCTTCCTGAGACTGGCGACGATCATGTCAAAATCGCTCCAGTTACGCGCCGCGCGGCCGATGCCGCCATAGACGACGAGTTCATGCGGATTTTCGGCCACGTCCGGATGCAGGTTGTTCATCAGCATACGCATCGGTGCCTCGGTCAGCCAGCTTTTGGCGGTGATCCGGGGGCCGGTGGGGGGGAAGACGTCGCGCATGTTGTGACGGGAGGTGATCATCGGGGTGTTCCAAATCTTGGGGCCAAATCGGCCAGGGTTGCGAGAATGGCCGCGAGATACGGGCGCAAACGGGCGGCCCTGTGCGGATCATAGGCCCAGCCGGCGTTTTCGTCCTGAAGATACGTGGATTGTGCAAGCTCCATTTGCAGCGCATGCACGCCGTTTTCGGGACGGCCGTAATGCCGGGTGGTCCAGCCTCCTTTGAACCGGCCGTTCAAGACGGTTGTATATTCCTTGGCTTCGGCGCAGATTTCGACCACCGCCGCCGTCAGTTCGGATGCGCAGGTCCTGCCCGCGTCGGTGCCGATATTGAAATCGGGCAGCACACCCTCGAAAAGATGCGGAATGAAGGAGCGGATGGAATGGCAGTCATAGAGAATCGCCATCCCGTGGATCGATTTTATCCGCTCGATCTCGGCGGCAAGAGCCGCGTGATAGGCGGCATGATAGATGCGCCGCCGCTGCTCGGTCTCGGCGCTCGAGGGATTTTCCTGCCAGATCGGCGCGCCGTCGAAATCGGTTAGCGGGACCAGGTCCGTGGTGTTTCGACCGGGATAGAGGCTCTGCCCCGACGGGGGACGATTGGGATCAACCACGTAACGGTGAAACCGCGCGCGGACGGCCGTGACATTCGCCAGCAATCCGCCATATAAACGTTCGATATGCCAATCGGTATCCGGCAATTCCCGGCCGCGCGCGGTGAGGGTTTCCCAAATTTCGGCAGGCATCCAGGTGCCGGCATGCGGCAGTCCGAGAACGATGGGGCCGTCTCCCCGGACGATGTCCACCGGGGTCATCGACGGCCTCCGTCGGAATGGGTGGGCAGATCCAGTCCTGACAACAGGGCGCCCTCGCGGATCATCCGCGCCGCGACCGCGATGTCCGGCGCAAGATAGCGGTCCTTCTCGATCATGGGCACATGAGCGCGCAGAGTCGCCAGCGCCTTCCGCAAGAGGGGGCTGGTTTTGAGCGGTGCGCGGAAATCGATGCCTTGTGCTGCGCAGATCGCTTCGACCCCCAGGATGGAATTCAGATTCTCGTTCATGCGCCTCAACCGCCAGGCGGCATGGGCGGCCATGCTGACGTGATCTTCCTGGCTGGCCGAAGTCGGCGTCGAATCCGTGGTGCAGGGATTGGCGAGATGCTTGTTCTCGCTCATCAGCGCTGCGGTCGTCACCTCGGCGATCATCAGGCCGGAATTCAATCCCGGTTCGGGCGTCAGAAAGGCCGGCAGGTCGAAGCTCAACGTCGGATCGACCATCAACGCGACGCGACGTTGGGCGATCGCGCCGATTTCGGTCAGCGCGAGCGCGATCTGATCGGCGGCGAAACCCACAGGCTCGGCATGGAAATTTCCGCCTGAAACGATCTTTCCGTCTTCGACCAGGACCAACGGGTTGTCCGTGGCGGCGTTTGCCTCGATCTCCAGCGTACGGCCCGCGAACCACAGCAGGTCGAGCGCCGCTCCCGTCACCTGCGCCTGACAGCGGATGCAATAGGGGTCTTGAACGCGGCCATCGTTCTCGCGGTGGCTGTCGCGGATTTCGGACCCGGCCATCAGCGCGGCCTGGGCCCGCGCTACGGCGATCTGGCCCGCATGGCCACGAAGCGTATGAATCGCATCGATGAGCGGCGCGGTAGATCCCATGACCGCATCAGTCGACAGCGCGCAAACGACGATGGCGGCAGCGGCGTTGGTCCAGGCGTCGAAAAGACCCGCCAGCGCACAGGCGGTCGAGAATTGCGTGCCGTTGATCAGCGCCAATCCTTCCTTGGACCCGAGCACGATGGGCGCGAGACCCGCCGCCGCCAGCGCCGCCTTGCCCGACAGGCGCTGGCCGCGATAAAATGCCTCCCCCGCCCCGATCATCACTGCGGCCATATGCGCAAGGGGCGCCAGATCCCCCGAAGCGCCGACCGAGCCCTGATGCGGGATCACCGGCAGCACGCCGGCATTCATCATGTCGCGGATCAGCACCGCCGTCTCCCACGCGACGCCCGAGGCGCCCCGGCTCAGCGACAAAAGCTTCAATCCCATCATCAGGCGGGTGGTGGCGGCGTCCAGAGGCGCGCCGACGCCACAGCAATGCGACAGGATCAGATTGCGCTGTAAGGTCGCGGTATCCTCGGCGGCGATCTTGACGCTTGCGAGCTTGCCGAAACCGGTGTTCACGCCATAGACCGCCGTGCTGCCCCGCGCCGCCTCTCGGATCAGCGCCGCCGAGGCGTCGATGCCAGCGCGGGCTTTCGCATGCAAGCCGACGGCGGTCTCTTTCCGCCAGACGGTTTCAAGCGTTGCGAGTCTGGTCGCGCCGGGCGTCAGGACGAGCGTCATGGCGCATCCGCGAAAAGACGCCGGTGCAGCGGGTTGAAACCGATGCGATAGGCAAGTTCGGCCGGATGGTCCACGTTCCAGACCGCCAGGTCGGCGCGGGCGCCCGGCACGATCACGCCCGTATCGGTGAGACCCAGCGCCATGGCCGCATGTCGGGTCGTCCCGCGCAGCGCCTCTTCCGGCGTCAGGCGAAAAAGCGTGCAAGCCATGTTCATCGCGAGAAGCAGCGAGGACATCGGCGATGACCCGGGATTGCCATCGGTGGCGACGGCCATGGGAACGCCGTATTCCCGGAAAGCCCCGATCGGCGGCAGTCGGGTTTCGCGCAAGGTGTAAAACGCGCCGGGCAGAAGCGTCGCCACACCGCCCGAGGCCGCCAGGGCCGCCGCATCTGCCGTGCTGGCATATTCGACATGATCGGCGGAAAGCGCGCCGTAACGCGCCGCCAACCGGGTTCCGCCAATATTGGAAAACTGTTCGGCATGCAGCTTTACCGGCAAGCCCAGGGCGCGCGCGCATTCGAAGACCCGTTCGATCTGACCGGGAGAAAAGGCAATGCCCTCGCAAAATCCATCCACCGCGTCGACGAGATCTTCCGCATGGGCGGCTTCCAGTGCCGGCAGGCAGATCTCGGTCAGATAATCGTCCGCGCGCCCTCGATATTCCATCGGGACCGCATGGGCCCCGAGAAAGCTGGTGACGATGCGCACGGGGCGCAGACCGGCCAGCGCGCGGGCGGCGCGCAGCATGTCGAGCTCTGTGTCATGGTCCAGTCCGTAACCGGATTTGATCTCTATGGTGGTGACGCCTTCCGCGATCAATGCATCCACGCGCGGCAGAGCCAGCGTGATCAAATCCCGCGAATTCACCGCCCGCGTCGCCTGAACGGTCGAAAAGATACCGCCGCCTGCGCGTGCGATCTCTTCGTAACTCGCCCCTTCGAGCCGCATTTCGAATTCGCGGGCGCGGTCGCCGCCGAAGACGATATGGGTGTGACAGTCGATCAAACCCGGCGTGATCAGACGGCCCTCCATATCCTGCGTCACCTGAGACGCATGGCGGGGGGGCAATGCGTCGGCGGGACCGGCCCAGCGGATCGTGCCGTTCTCGATCGCGACGGCCCCGTCGCGGATCAGGCCGTAGGCGCCGTTCCCCGTGCCCATCGTCGCCACAGTTGCATTCGTCAGGATCATCATCGCTGCGACGGATTGATTAGTATGTACTTTTAAGTATTATGTGCATACATAATTACATGTCAAGGCGGAAGAAGGCGATGACCACAATCTGGGCCGAAATGGCGCTGACCCCGCGGGGCTGGGAGCGGGACGTGCTGGTGAGGATCACGCCCGAGGGTCGGATCGCCGACGTAACGGCTGGCACCGCACGGCAAGGCCATGCCGTGGGCCATCTTCTGCCCGCACCGGTGAACGGACACAGCCATGCGTTTCAACGCGCGATGGCTGGTCTCACGGAACGGCGCGGACCGGATTCACACGACGGCTTCTGGGCCTGGCGGCGGCTGATGTACCGCTTTCTGGACCGGCTCGTTCCCGAACAGGTACAGGCCATTACCGCCTTCGTGCAGATGGAGATGCTCGAGGCCGGCTATGCCGCCAGTGTCGAATTTCACTATTTGCATCACGGACCGGACGGGGTTCCTTATGACAATCTCGCGGAAATGGCGGAAAGAGTGATCGCCGCCGCGCGGCAAACGGGGATCGGCCTGACCTTGCTGCCGGTGCTTTATCGGTTCGGCGGCTGTGACGGGCGGGCGCTGAGCCCCGGTCAAGATCGTTTCGGAAATGATTTCGACCGTTTTGCGCGGCTGGTGGAGGCTTGCCGATCGGCGATCGCGGCCGGACCGCAAGACTGGATCCTCGGCGTCGCACCCCACAGCCTGCGCGCGGTCGGAATCCAGGATCTGGACCATATCCCGGCCCTGGCGCCAGAGGGGCCGATTCACATGCATCTGGCTGAACAAACGCGCGAGGTTGAAGAGGTTCGCGCCGTCCTGGGCGCCCGGCCGGTGGAATGGGTGCTGGCGAATCTTGCAATCGATGCCCGGTGGAACATGGTGCATTGTACCCAGATGCGGCCAGAGGAAACCAAGGCGCTCGCGCGATCCGGAAGCACGGCGGTTCTTTGTCCGATCACCGAGGCAAATCTTGGTGACGGCGTCTTCGATGGTGTCCGCTGGCTGGAAAACGGCGGGGATCTGAGCGTGGGCTCGGACAGCAATATCCGGATTTCCTTTTCGGAAGAGTTGCGCGCACTTGAGTATTCTCAACGTCTGCGCGACCGATCGCGGGCCGTGCTGGCCAGCCGGGAATTCTCCACCGGGCGGTGCCTTTTCGAAACGATCGTTACCGGGGGCGCGCGGGCGGCGGCACGCCGGACGGGCGGTCTGAGGCGAAATGCCTGGGCCGACCTGATGGCACTCGACGGGGCGCATCCCGATCTGGCGGGGTTGAGCGGGGATACGATCCTTGACGGTTACGTTTTCGCCGGTGACGACCGGATGATCACGGATGTGTGGTCTGCCGGTCGCCATATGGTGCAAGAAGGCCGCCACATCGACCGCGACCGCATCCGCAGCGCCTATCAGGGCGCGGTCCGGGACGTGAGGGACGCGATTTGAGCCCGGCCGCGGTGAACAGTTGGCAAGCGGTGCAAGAGGAGGTCCTGCGCCGCATCCGCGTGCGCGCGTGGAAACCGGGAGAGATGATTCCGAACGAGGCGGAACTTGCGCGCGAATTCGGATGCGCGCGGGCGACGGTGAACCGTGCGCTGCGCACGCTCGCCGAGGCGGGGGTTCTCGACCGCAAGCGCAGGGCGGGCACGCGTGTGACCTTGCAACCGATCAGCAAGGCAATCATCGACATTCCGGTGATCAGGCGCGAGATCGAGGATCGCAATCAACGCTACGGCTACGCCATGACGTTTCGCCGGATCGAGCCGGCGCCGCTATCGGTCCGGGCGCGTTTGCGCGCGGCTTCCGATATGCGGCTTCTGCATTTGATCGCCGTGCATCTGGCCGATGCGCGCCCTTATGTCGTCGAGGACCGTTGGATCAATCTTGACGCGGGTCCCAAGGCGGAGCAGGTCGATTTCTCCCGGATCAGCGCAAATGAGTGGCTTTTGGCCAACGCACCTTATACCCATGGGGATTTGTCGATTTCCGCCGAACATCTGCGCGCCGAGGAGGCGGAACTGTTGGACATCGATGCTTCCGGTGCGGCCTTGACGATCACCCGAACCACCTGGAACGGCGCGCAGGCCGTCACCACCGTGCGGCTCAGCTATCCACCGGGCTACCGACTGAACACGGCGTTGTGAACGCGCTTTCGGAACGGCGGCCGCGACGGGCGTTTTCGGACCTCCACGACCTGGCCGGACGGCCGAATCGCGATCGGTTCCTGAACGCGTTTCGCAGCATCGGTCGAGAACTGGCCGCGCGGTGCGTTTTCAGGTTTCCATGCCGGCGGGCGGATCGTCGCCATTTTATCATTGCCGATTTCCGATCGATCCGGAAAGATGTTTCGACCACGTTTTCGATGATCGGGACGACCACGCAAATGTCCAAAGCCAGCCTGGCCATCCTGCCGCTTGGACAAGATGGTATCGTGGTGCGATTTTCGCTCTATCCGGCACCCGAGATCGCGGGCGCCGTCCAGATGTTCTTCCATGAGGCGGTTCGACTGACGATCCCGGGAATTGTCGAGATCGCGCCCGGCCTGACATCGGTTCTTCTGCGTTTCGATCCCGCGAAGATCTCGCGCGCCGAAGCGATGCGTGCCATGCGGCGCCTTGCGCTCGCGGTGCCCGATGAAACCGTATCCCCCCCGCTTCCGCGCCGCCGTTGGACGATACCCGCCGCCTTCGGCGGACGATATGGTCCCGATCTGGAAAATGCCGCGCAAGCCGCCGGCATGACGGTGCGCGCCGCCGTGACGGATCTGACCTCGACCGAATTGCGCGTGCTGGCGATCGGTTTCGCCCCGGGGCAGCCGTATCTCGGTCTGCTGCCGAAGCACTGGGATTTTCCCCGTCAGGCGCATCTCACCCCCCGTGTCCCGGCAGGGGCGATCGTGGCGGCCGTGCGGCAACTGGTCTTGTTTTCCAGCGACAGCGCCACCGGCTGGCGGCAGGTCGGGCAAGCGGCGTTTCGGCCGTTCCAGCCGCAGGCGGATACACCCTTTCCCCTACGGCCGGGGGATGCCTTGCGGTTCGCGGCCGTGGATCACGGCACCTTCGAAACGCTTGAGGCTTCCGGTACGGACGGCGGCGGCGCATGCTGCGAGATGCTGTGATGAGCCCCGTGCTGACGGTGCACGCGGCGGGACCGCTGATGACCGTCCAGGACATGGGACGCCGGGGGGTGACCGCGCGGGGGCTGTCGCGCGGGGGGGCGGTCGATCGCCTGGCCATTCTGGAGGCGGCCGCGCTGCTGAATGCGCCGGAGCCCGTCCCAGCCATTGAGATGGCCGGCAAAGGGGGCGAATTCTCGTTTTCCGGTCCCGCACGCATCGCGCTTACCGGGGCGCCGATGCGCGCGTTTCTGGACGACGCTCCGATCGCGTGGAACGCAACCCATGCGGTGCAGCCCGAACAGCGGTTGACCATCGGCAGCGTCGTCTCGGGAACCTATGGCTATCTCACGCCGGCACGGTCGATCGCCCTTCGGCCCAGTCTGGGCGGGGTGTCGGCGCATCTTGCGGCCGGCCTCGGCAGCACGTTGAGAACGGGTGACGAAGTGCCGCTCGAGAATGAGGCGCCGCCCGAGGCGCCGCCAAGGCGCCTCGCCGTCGCGGATCGTTTCCGGGGCGGTGTGGTGCGTGTCATGCCCGGACCGCAGACCGATTTGTTCTCCGATGAAGTCCGGCGTCGTTTTTTTTCGACC
>JBCCVK010000102.1:0-7700 GCA_039195495.1 Pseudomonadota bacterium | reverse complement strand
TCCAGGTCAGTTTGCATTTCACCCTCGACAAGACCCGCCGTCACGCTTTCGATGAATTTCTGACGGCCGCGCGGACAGTGCCCGAGGTGATCGAGGTCCAGACCTTCCTGGGGCGGATCGATGTAAGGTTGAGCGTGCTGGCCCGCGACATGAAGCATTATCAAGAGATCTATCACCGCCGTATCCTGACCTTGCCGCATATCGCCGATGTCGAGGCGCTGACACTCATCTCGACGGTCAAATCCGAAATGGCGCTGCCATTGTGATCGCGCTGGATGAAATCGACCGGCGCCTTCTCCGCGCTCTGGTTCAGGACGCCACCCAGAGCGCCGGGGCCTTGGGGCGACGCTTCGGCCTGAGTCAGTCGGCGATCTGGCGACGGATCAGACGATTGACCGAAGCGGGCGTATTGACGGGTCGGCGCATGGTCGTGAACGTCGAAGCCTTGGGATTTGGGGTGACCGTGTTTCTGGAGGTGAAGCTGGGCACCAAAGGGCATATCAGCCTCGAGGATTTCGAGCGAGCGGTCGTTGCGATCCCGGAAGTACAGACCGTGGAGCACGTCTTGGGGCTTTACGACTATCGTCTGCGGGTGGTTGCACGCGATCTTAGCGATTTCGAACGGGTCCTCAGGCGTCGAATCATGACCCTGCCGGGAGTGGGACAGGTCGAGGCCAACGTGCTGCTCAGCGAAGAGCGGCGCCCGGGACCGCTTGGGTGAACCGGGACCATATGGTGAGGGCTGTATCTTGTGTCGATTTGGCGCGGGTAACGGCCGCTGGTCCGGGTCACGACGGCGGCGCGCAGGCCCCCGTTTTCAGGGCGGCATCGCTAGAAAGGTCTTTCGTGCGTGCCAAGCCCCAGCCGCATCAGCATCTCGCGTGCCGGTTTCACCGTGTGAAGGGCGTTCAATCCATGCCGGCGCGCCTTTTGCAGGATGGGATTGCCGCTCATTGAGGCGCGATTGAGCAGATCGACACCGATGGCGCGGGCGAGATCTTCGATTCGGCGCCGTCGGTCATAGGCGTCGAGCATGCGCGCCGCGCCCAGCGCGTTCGGCATGGCCTTTGCCAGATCCAGAAGGGTGCGAATGTCGCCGAGGCTCATGTTCAATCCCTGCGCGCCGATGGGCGGCACGACATGGGCTGCTTCGGCGATGAGGGCCACGCGGGCGGCCGAGAAACGATCGGCGATCTGGCCGATGATCGGCCAGACCGAGCGGTGGGTCGCCAGTTTCAGCGGACCCAGAACATGGGCCGAGCGGTGGGCCATTTCCGTCTCGAACGCGGTTTTCTCCATATCCGCCAATGCCAAGGCGGTCGGGCCATTTTCCATCCAAACCACCGCCGAACACGGCAGGCCGTCACGGTCGGGCATGGGAACCAGGGTGAAGGGGCCGCCGGAGCGGTGTATCTCGATTGAGATATTGGCGTGCGCAAGCGGGTGCGTGACGGCGAAAGTCAGCGCCTTTTGCCCGTAACGCCTGGTTTTTACGTCGATGCCGATGGCGCGTCTAATCGGCGAGTCACGCCCATCGGCCGCGATGACCAGCTTGGAAATGACCGTGCTGCCATCGCTCAGGTGCACCCTTGCTTCGTCTGCGCGGGTCAACAGCCTGTCCGAGGCTACGCCGGATCGGAGGTCGACCATGTCGATTTCGGCCAGATGCGATGCGATCTCGCGTCTTACAAGTCGGTTGGGCAGGTTCCAGCCAAAGGGCTTGTCCGAAATATCGGCGGCGTTGAAGTCTTTGGTCACGTGGGCTGTGCTGTCCGGTCCTGTCGCGTCAACGATCCGTATGACGTTCAGAGCCGTGGCATGGGGCGCGAGGCGTTCCCAAAGCCCGATACGTTCGAGAAATCGCTGCGCAGGCTGTAGGAAGGCCGTGGTGCGCGGATCGTCGGCGTCGCCGGATTTACCCGCTGGCGGTAAAGGGTCGACGCAGATCACCTGAAAGCCGGACGCGGCAAACGCCGCGGCGGCGGTCAGTCCGGCGATGCCGCCGCCGGAAATCAGAATGTCGGTGGTTTCAGCCATGGATTCCTTCGTCGTCTCCGACATAGATACGTCTGTCGGCTTCGCCAATGGCGAACCGGTACGCGTCTGAAATCAGCACTGGGCCAGAAAGGCGCCTAGGTCGGCGGTGTAATGGTGAATATGATCCCCCGCGGCGGGCTCCGGGGCGACCAGCACGGTGCACATGCCCATCTCATGAGGCGCTTTTAGATTGCGCGGGTCATCCTCGAACATCGCGGCGCGGTCCGGAGCCAGGCCGTCCTTCGCGAAAATGGTCGCGAACGCCTTCGGCTCCGGTTTGGGTTGAAAATCGGCGTGCTCTATGCCGTAGATCGCATCGAACAGGTCCGACAGATCAAGCGCGTTCAACACCCGCTCCGCATAAGGCGCACAGCCGTTGGTGTAGACGATTTTGCGCCCCGGCAAGGTCCCGATACGCTCAGCCAGGGCGGTGTCGGGCGTCAGACAGCCGAAGTCGATGTCATGCACCTCGTTCAGATAGGGGCCAGGCTTGAGGCCGTGTTCGCGCATCAGGCCGGCCAGCGTGGTACCGTAGTCGCGCCAATACCGATGGCACAGGTGTTTGGCTTCGGTCTGGTTCACGCTTAAAGCATCCATGACATATCGAATCATTCGCGCTTCGATCTGATCGAAAAGTCGCGCTTGTGGCGGATAGAGGGTGTTGTCGAGGTCGAAAACCCAATAATCCACATGAGAGAAGCTTTCAGTCAGCATGGCGCGCACGCTAAGGGTGATCACGAACGGGCGCAATCGGTTTGCACCTGCGCGATCGGCCGAACGTCGTTGCCCCGAGAGCGAAGGGAGAATGGATGGCAGAGGCGAAACCTGCGCAAAAAGACGCTTACATGCTGATCATGGATGCGATCGACAGAGGTGTCTATCGTCCGGGCAGCCGTTTGGTGGAAAGCGAACTGGCCGAGCGGTTCGGCGTGTCCCGCACGCCCGTCCGCGAAGCGCTGCAACGCCTTGAGACCCAATCGCTGCTGACGCGGGACGGACGCAGTCTGATCGTGGCCTCGCTCGATCATGATCAGATGACCGAACTTTATGTGGTGCGCCGGGAACTCGAAGGGCTGGCGGCCCGGCTGGCGGCCCATCACGTCACGAAAGAAGAAGTCCGGGTATTGCAGGCGCTGGTCGAGAAGGACCGCAAGCTGCTGAACGACCCTTGGGCCTTGAACCGGGCGAACCGCCGGTTCCACCGGCAGATACACCTGGCCTCGCATAATCGTTACCTGGTTCAGCAATTGGATCTGCTTTACCGTTCGATGTCGTTGATGGCGACGACTTCGCTGGCGGTGCAGGGCCGTGGTGCCGCGGCTTTGAACGAGCATCAGCGCATCGTCGATGCCATCGCGGCGCAGGATGGTGATGCGGCCTATCTGGCGCTACGCGATCATATCTCAACGGCGTTCGAAACGCGGCTGAAGGTCGATGCGGAAAAGATTAGCTGATCATCCGGGATCGGACGGTTTGACGTCGGTGAGCGGATCATGGGTTGTCCGGTCCCGGCGGAACGGGGCGAAGATCGCTTCGTAAAGCGCCTTGTACGCTCCCACGCAAGCCGGCGTGAAATGAAGCCCCAGGATGGGTATCCATCGTTTCGATCGGGTATGTCGGCTCTGGCGGGCGGCTCTGGCCGCAAGCCTCATCGGAGCGATTTCCGACGATGGAAACAAAGCGAGAGACATGAAGACCACCGGTTGGGGGAAACCGGAGGCGACCGCACGGGCGCCGGTGCCCGGGCCGCGGCCCCCCCTGTAAGCGCGAAGCAGCTGGCGGCATATTGCGCGAATGCGCGCCGCCGTGAAGCGAAACGGGCATGAAGCGCCCGCATCGCGTTCATTCCCGCAACCACGCCGTCCTTGCGGGCGATGACCGGTAAATGCCGTGCCGATAATGGGTCAGGCGCGGGCCGCCATTGCGGCGACGAAGCGCTCGAACAGGTAATAGCTGTCCTGCGGTCCAGGGCTGGCTTCGGGATGGTACTGTACGCTGAAGACAGGCCGGTCGATCATGCGTATGCCGCAATTCGAACCGTCAAACAGCGACACATGGGTTTCCATGACGCCATCGGGCAAGGTCCGCCCGTCCACGGTGAAGACGTGGTTCATCGAGGTGATTTCGACTTTGCCGGTCTCGATATCCTTGACCGGATGATTGGCGCCATGATGGCCATGGTTCATCTTCGTCGTTTTCGCCCCCAAGGCCAGCGCCAGAAGTTGATGACCGAGGCAGATGCCGAAGATCGGGATTTCCGTTTTCGCCAGTATGTGCCGGATCGTCGGCACCGCGTATTCGCCGGTCGCGGCGGGGTCTCCCGGACCGTTGGACAAAAACAGGCCGTCGGGTGCCGCTGCCAGCACCTCTTCGGCGGTGGCGGTGGCCGGCAGCACGGTCACGTCGCAACCGGCCGAGCTCAGACAGCGCAAAATATTCCGCTTGGCGCCATAATCGATGGCAACGACCTTGTGGCCGGCCCCGGTCCGCGCACGATGGCCTTCGGACCAGGTCCAGCGCGTCTGTCGCCAATGATGAGGTTGGGCGCAACTGACGTCTTTGGCCAAATCCGACCCTTCGAGTCCGGGAAAGGCGCGGGCTTTGGCGATCAGGGCCTCAAGATCGAAATTGCCCTCGGGGTCGTGGGCCAGAGCCGCATGTGGCGCACCCTGTTCGCGAATGACGCGGGTCAGTCGGCGGGTGTCGACGCCGCCCAGACCGATTCTTCCCCGTTTGGCCAGCCAAGTGGTCAAGTCGTGTTGCGCACGCCAGTTCGACGGCGCGGTCGGGGTCCATTTGACCACCATTCCCATCGCGACCGGATGGGCGGTTTCGTCATCTTCCCGGGTGGTGCCGACATTGCCGATATGGGGGAAGGTGAAGGTGATGATCTGACCGGCGTAAGAGGGGTCGGTCATGATTTCCTGATACCCGGTCATTGCGGTGTTGAAGCAAAGTTCGGCCGCCGTCTCGCCCGTGGCGCCGAAGCCCTCGCCGTAAAAAACCATGCCACTGGTCAGAACCAGGCACGCGGTGGGTTTTGCAGGGGCGGGACGGGGCATGAGGCGACTCCGGTTCGCAGGCCGCAGGGAAGCTAAGAAGATGAACCGGGCGGGTCAAGCGGAATGGAAAGGCTGGAACCCGAAGCAAGACGAATATTTAAAAAAGGTCGCCAGAGTTGCTCCCTGCGGGGCTTGTGACTAGGGTATGGTCTAGGCCGGCTCTTGGGGATGGGTTTGGAATGACTTTGCGTAACGAGATCGCCGAAGCGCTGAAATCGGCGATGAAGAACAAAGAGGCGGCGCGTCTGTCGACGTTGCGCCTGATTAACGCCGCCATCAAGGATAAGGATATCGCCCTGCGCGGCGAAGGCCGTACCGCCGGCGTGACCGAGACCGAGGTGTTGGGGATCCTCGGACGAATGGTCAAGCAACGTCAGGAAAGCGCCCGCTCTTACGAGGAGGGCGGCCGGCTGGAACTGGCCGAGAAGGAGCGCGCGGAAATCATGGTTATCGAAGAGTTTTTGCCAAGGCAGTTGAGCTCGGACGAAGTCGCCTCGGCGATCGAGGCGGCGGTTGCCGATACCGGCGCCAGTTCGATTCGCGACATCGGCAAAGTGATGGGTGTGCTGAAGGCGAAATATACCGGCCGGATGGATTTCGGCACCGTCGGTTCGCTGGTAAAGAACCATCTGGGATAGGCAAGGGTCTTTCCGCTCCTGGATACTCTTTTTCGCCCTGCATGGGCCAGAGGCGTGGCGCTTCTGACGGTTGCAGGGTCTTCGTCAAGAAGCCGACACGGTCTCGCGTCGCACGGCATGCCTGGTCGCCATGGCAGCCTGCGGGACCGCGCACGACCGGGGGCATGGGATGGGGGGCGGCCCGGCCCGCTTTCACGGGGCGATCCAAGGCTTACGGACGCTTCCGGGCGCGGTCCCGTGACGGCTATGGCGACCGCGGCCTTTGCGCCGGCAATGGCAACCTTCGAACGCGGTCGCGATTTTTCGGCCCGGCTCGGGTTGGTGCCGAGACGGCGTTCGCCGGGCGGGTGGCGAATACTTGGACGCGTTTCGAGGATGGGTCGGAAGGATCTGCGCCGTCTGCTGATCATCGGGGCGATGTCCGTCGTCGAAGCGTCTATGAAAAAACGGCTGCCGGAACAGTCCCGGCGCGGGCGGCTTGCGGCTGACCGCACGCAAATCGGGACTGCCCGCCGGCATGGCCCCGGCCGGTAAGATGGCGCGCATGATCCGGGCCGTAACGATCGGCAAGGGTATCTATGGACGTTCCGCGCGCCGGCGTGGCGGCACGGGCCAGGGGGTTCGGAACGGCGGGACGTGAGGCGTAGCTGACCCGTGGGGACGACGGATGAGCGGCAAGACCCGGTTCGGGACAACCCGCGCGACCTCCGGAGATCGGACCTCGCCTCTGTTCGATGAGGACCCGAACCGCGAACCGACCATGCCGGGGCCCGTGGCGCGAACGCGCCACATGGCAGAGGACCGAGAGAGGCGCGCAACATTTGGGTCTGTACGAACGAGGGACATATATATGGCCCGTTTCGATCGGATCGCCCCTTGCGGACGTCGTGCGCCGGTTGGCTTCGCAAGAGGCGTCCCGCCCCTCAATCGTTTCCGGCCCGGGCGGGGGCATGAGATGCGCATGAAGCGTCGGCGACGAGATCCCGCGCCTTCTTGTCACCAAACGTCCTCTGCGGTAAACGGCGCGCGACATGCCGCGAAGGAAGACGAACGCATGGCCAAACCCAGGAAAAATCCACGCCCCAAAGCCGAAGCACCGAAAGGATTCCGCGACTGTTTCGGTGCCGAGGTGGAAAGACGCAAGGCGATGCTCGATCGGATTGCCGACGTCTATCGTCGCTATGGCTTTGCGGCTTTGGAATCCAGCGCCGTGGAAACCGTTGAAGCGCTTGGAAAGTTCCTTCCCGACGTGGATCGCCCGAACGAAGGGGTCTTTGCCTGGCAGGAGGCGTCGGAAAGCGGCAAACCCGGGGACTGGCTGGCGCTGCGCTATGATCTCACCGCGCCGCTCGCCCGCGTCTATGCGCAATATCGAAACGATCTGCCCGCCCCCTATCGCCGTTACGCGATGGGCCCCGTCTGGCGTAATGAAAAGCCGGGACCGGGCCGGTTCCGCCAGTTTTATCAATGTGATGCGGATACCGTCGGCGCGGCGTCGGTGGCGGCGGACGCAGAACTCTGCGTCATGCTGGCGGACGCGCTGGAGACCGTGGGTATTCCCCGTGGCGATTACATCATACGCGTCAACAACCGCAAGGTCCTGAACGGCGTGATGGAGATCGTCGGGCTTCTGGACCCGTCCGATCCGGACGCCATGGCGTTCCGGCGCGGCATCGTCTTACGCGCCATCGACAAGCTGGACCGCCTTGGCCCCGACGGAGTGCGGGCCTTGCTCGGCGAGGGTCGCAGGGACGACTCGGGCGACTATACCGAAGGTGCCGGATTGTCCGCGCAGCAGATTGAAATCGTCATGGGTTTCATGAACGCCAGGGGCGAGACCGGCGCGGCGACGATGACCCGTCTGCGTGATCTGGTGACCGGTTCCGGAACAGGCGTCATGGGTGTGGCCGAATTGGAAACCGTTGCGGAACTGACCGAAGCTCAAGGATACGGTCCCGATCGG
>JBCCVK010000101.1:0-7766 GCA_039195495.1 Pseudomonadota bacterium | reverse complement strand
GGCGCGTTTTCATGCCTTGGGCGCCATGTCCCCGGTCGACACGGCGACCAGGTCCGGCACGATCCGGACATACCGGCATCGTTCGATGGACGCCCCGTGGTCTTCAGGGGCGGCTTTATGGAATTTCACCTTTTCAAGGGGTATTTCTTTCGCTAAGACACCCTTGTTCATGAACGAAATAAAGAAAATTTCACGCGTGAACTTGCAAAATCAAATACCCCTTAAAATAACCAGGAAATGCGAAATGAACCAAGGCATCGAAAAATTCGGATTTCACGGCAATGCCCGCGAATGGTTCGGTATCTGGATCGTGAATCTTCTCTTGTCCATCGTCACCATCGGCATTTATTCCGCCTGGGCCAAGGTGCGGACCAAGAAGTATTTTTATCAGAATACCTGGGTGGCGGGACGCAACTTCGATTATCATGCCACGGGAAAACAAATCCTCATCGGACGGCTGATCGTGGTGGCGGCGGTCGCAATCCTCTCGGTCCTGTCGACGGCCACTCCGGTCGTGGCGCTGCTGCTGGTGATCGCGCTGTTTTTCCTTTCCCCCGTGCTGATCGTGCGCGGGGCGGCCTTCAATGCGCGCAACAGCAGCTGGGCGAATGTTCGTTTCGATTTCGACGGCAAGACGGGCCAAGCCTATCTGATCTATCTGCTCTATCCGATCCTGACGGTCCTTTCGCTTTACCTCGCCTTTCCGTTCCTGGCGCGCGCGACCCAGCGCTACGGGGTCTCCGGGCACAGCCTGGGCACGTCGCGCTTTCATTTCGAAAGCACGATCGCACCCTTCTACAAGGCGTTCCTCGCCGCGGCGGTCCCGGCTCTTCTGGGGGGTGTGGCCTTCGTCGTGATCGCCCGCGACGCTTTCGCCGCGATCACCGGCGATGGCACGCCGACGCCGGGTGCCGTCGTCAGCGTTACGGTCGGATACTTGGTGCTTCTGTTCATGTCGGTGATGGCAGGCGTTCTTTACCAGGCGATGATCCGCAATCATATCTTCGCATGCACCAAACTGGGTGCGGCGCAGCACGGCTTCCGCTCCACCGTCACGGTGGGTCGCCTGCTCTGGCTGGTGTCGACGAACGCGGTGCTCGTTCTCGTCTCGCTTGGCCTTTTGCTGCCCTGGACACAGGTAAGGATGCACCGATATCTGGCCGGGCAGACCGCATTGCTGGCGAACGGGTCGCTCGATGATTTCAGGGGCGACATCATCCCCGACGCAGACGCCATCGGCGATGCTTATGCGGATGTCGAAGGCGTTGACCTGGGATTGGCGATCTAGGTGAAGCCCGCAGACATGTCAGAACCGGGGGTTGCGGGGCGGGCATTTCCTCCCGGTGCCTCGGCCTGTTTGCCCGCCCGTCTCGGCAAAGAGCGGAAGACGGGCGATCTGTGCCTTTTCGAGACCGGCCGCGGCCGCGAACTGTGCCGTTGCTCTCTCGGGCAGGTGTCTATGGAGGTCACTCCGGGCCGGGGACCGCGCAACGTGCGCCTGCCGGGGAACTGGTTGTTTCAGACCGAAGACGCGGCGATCTCGGAGCTGCTTCGGGAAAGCGCACGCAGCCGCGGTCTGCGCGCGATGGAACGATTCGGGTTCCGTCTGATCGCCGTCGTCGCGGCGGCATTTCTGGCGGTTTGGGCGCTCTGGCGTTTCGGGGTGCCGGCCTTGGTGACGCTGGCGATCCACATGACCCCACCCCCCGTGATCAAGGCCATGGACTCGGGCGCCTTGCGCACGCTGGACGCCACCATCGCCCGACCCAGTGCGTTGCCCCCGGCGCAGCGGAACGTCGTGCGTCGAATCTTCACCGATCTGCAAACCGCTCTGCCTGAAACCGCAAGACCCTCTCTGACTCTAAAGTTCCGGCACATGCCGGGGATGGGTCCCAACGCCCTGGCCCTGCCTGGAGGCACCGTCGTGCTCACCGATGCCCTCGTGCGGGAGTTCGCCGAGGATCCGGATGTCATCGCCGGGGTGCTGGGCCATGAGATCGGTCATGTGGTGGAACGGCACGGGCTCCGGCAGGTCTATACCTCGCTTTCGGTCTATATTCTCGTCGCCTTGATCGCGGGCGATGTGGGTCCGATCCTGGAAGAGACCCTGCTCGAGGGGCAGCTTTTTCTATCGCTTTCTTTCTCCCGCGCGCATGAACGCGCCGCCGACACCTTCGGCCTGCGCCTGACCCGGGCCGCCGGTTACGATCCGGCGGGTCTTGCCCGGTTCTTCCGATCCATCGTCGAACACGACACCCCGAGCGACTGGTATTCTTCGCATCCCCTGAGCAGTGAACGCATCGAAAACGTCGAGCGGTTCATCGAAGACACGCGCCGCCGCGGCAGGTGACGATATCACGACACGACCGACCGGGATCGCGCCTTGCGCACGAGGCGACCAGCGCGGCGAATGGATGTCTTGCCGAGTCCCACGATCTGTGTGAGCTTGATTTCGAATGTTGAAAGGATCGACTGGCCGGTGCCTGGAGCTGACGATGGAAACATCACGATCCGTCCAGTCGACGCAGCCGCAAGCCGCGTCGGTATCCCGTTGTGCTTCCGCGGCTTTTGCCGCCGGTGCGACGATCTTCCGAAGCCTTCGCTGTCCAGGCCCGCCCCCGCGTTTCGCGTGTCTGCCGTTGCCTCTGTCACGAAATCATACGGGGCGCGAGGGCCGGCTGAGGATCGGCGACCGGGCAGAGGCATATGGGAGCCACCAAGGAAGAGACGACAATGCAGGTCAGAAAAATCGTAACCTATAAAGAGCGGCTTCGGTCAGAGGCCGGACAGGCCGCGCCACGGTCTGTTACCCGGGTGGCCGCGGCAGGGGTCGTGACGAACCCGTTCGCCGGTCGTTTCGAGGCCGACCTTTCATCACTTTTCGATCTGGGGGAAGCGTTGGGTACGCTCCTGTCCGAAGAGGCGCTGGTTCTATTGCCCGAACCGGCGGTGAGTTACGGCAAGGCCGCGATTGTGGGTGTCGATGGCGATATCGAACACGCCCATGCCTTGCTGCACCCCAAGTTGGGCAAGTCGATGCGCGACCGGGTCGGCGGGGGTGCGGCCCTGATCCCTTCGACCGCGAAACTGGCGGCGGCCGGTGCGATCTTGGATGTGCCGCTGGGCCACAAGGACGATGCATGGTCCTTCGACCATTTCGACGCCTTGACGATCGGTGTGAGTGACAGCCCCCGCCCCGAAGAAATCATGATGGTTGTCGCCTTCGCCGATGGTGGGCGCATCAACGCGCGGGTTGGCAAGGGAAGACAGGGCACATGACCCGGCCTCGGGCGAACGCGGCGCGTCTGACGAAGGATCTGACCGCGATGATCGCCATACCCAGCGTCAATCCTTTCGGCGCCGCCGCCATGCCTGGGCGGCGGGAACGGGAAATGGCCGAAGACCTCTTGGCGCGGTTCGCGGCGCTGGGCCTTGAATCGCATCGCTGGGATGTGGCCCCGGGCCGACCCAATGTCTGGGGTCGCCTGAAAGGGACCGGCGGCGGACCGACGATCGTGCTTGCCGGGCACATGGATACGGTGGATGTCGATGGCTATCCGGAAGGCCACGAACCGCGTATCTCCGGCGGCCGGGTGTATGGGCGCGGTGCTTGCGATATGAAAGCCGCGCTGGCCTGCTATCTGGAAACCGTCCGTATGATCCAGGAAGCGGGGATCGCGCTGCGGGGCGATCTGATCGTCGCGGGGATTTGCGACGAGGAGGATCTGATGATCGGCTCGACCGACTGGGGGCGGATCGGGCCAAGGGCGGATTTCGGGATCATTGGAGAGCCCACCGGTCTGCGGATTTGCCCCGCCCATAAGGGACAACTCTGCGTCTTTTTCCGCACCGAGGGCAGGGCCACCCATTCGAGCCGCCCTGAACTCGGTGTGAATGCGGTCGAACATATGGGCAGGATCATTGCTCGGTTCGCCGGTCTGAACGCCGAACTGCGGGAAAACGGACCCAGGCATCCGCTTTGCGGCGCTGGGCGGTTTTCGATGAACGTCATCCGCGGCGGTACATTGGCCTCGGCCATTCCGGACTTTTGCGAGATGGAGGTCGATCGTCGTTTCCTGCCCGGTGAACGCATCACCGACATTATCGCGGAATACCGGGCGCGGCTAGACGCGCTCAGCGCCCCCGTGCCGGATATGAAAGCGAGCATCTCCCCACCCAGCCTCGAGGTTCAGCCATTGGACGTCCCGCGCACCAGCCCGCTGGTCCGAGCGTTGGAACGGGCGGTCGGGACCGTGTGCGCGGCGCCTTCGGTCATCACCGCCTTTCCGGGGGGTACGGATGCGCCCAACATGGGCTTTCCTTGCGTGATCTGCGGGCCGGGTGAGCTCGAACAGGCTCACAGCGCCAACGAGTTCGTCGACATCCAGCAGATGCAACTTGCCAGCGAGGTCTACTTCACCACGGTTCTCGACCTGAACGATCGCGGGACCTGATCCCCGACGGACGCGGGGATGGATAGGGTTGCTTGTATTCATCCACCGTGACGCTTTTTCCTGATTTGGACCATTTACATTCAGGATATGTTCACGATGCTATCCGCCTTTCGACCTTGCCTGTGGCCCGTTTTGACGTTATCGCGATTTCCGCACGCCTTGGTCGATGTGCCTTTCTCCTCTCGGTTCGTGGTCCGACCGCCGTCGTTTCCGGTGTCGAGGATGTGGCGTCGGCCTGTGCGGCGGTCGCGCGGCGATGAGTGGATCGGGCCGCATATGGGGGCCGGATATACATCGGCAATCGCGACCACTTCACGGGCGGCGCCGATGCCAGCCATGCCTTGGCGTCGTTCCTTGGACGGAGGCATTTGGCGGCGCGCGAGAACGGTCTTGCCATCGCTTTGTGCATCGGACGGCACGAGCATTCGGAACCGACCGCGATCGTTGTCCTGATCCGAACCGTATTCGACCTCCAACAGCGTTGGGGGCCCAAGACGAAGAAAAACCATTTTGTTGCTGGAGCGGGAACCATCGGAAACGACCGTATCGCATCCCCATACGCCGCCCGGATTCAGATTGATCTCTTTGGTCGCGATGGTCATACCTTCGGGTCCAAACCAGTTTTCTATTCGATCCGGGTCCGTCCATGCGGAATAAACCACGCCACGGGGCGCAGCGATCCCCCGATCCAAGACGATCTCCCGATCGATGGGCCGGTCGGCCCATGCGAACTATGAGGCGTCAAATGCGCCACCCCTGGTTTCATTGCTCCTCTTTCATGCGTTTGACGTAATCTTCCATACGGCCCCGACACGGCCCCGACGCCTCTCGCACGGCGAGATATGTTGACGGAGCCAATCGTCGCGCGCGCGTAATGCCCTCGTTTCGATCCCGTATGTCCGACCCGTCCCACCTTCTCGGATCGGCAAGAGCCGAGAAGGTCCTGCCAAGCCCGTTAGAAAACTTCGCCATGTCGTAAAGCATCTGCGTGGTTCGCGCCTGGCCCAGAAAAACCTTCACGGGCGGCTAAGTATCAGGTTCGGAAATGTCCCATATGCGTTCGTCCCGCGACACGTGCGAGCACCGCCGCGAAGATCCGCTTCCGGCGAGAATACGCCATTCCCGGCGCTATGGCGATCATCCTGATTTAACGGGTCCGGAGCCTGGTATTCATGGATATTGCCCGCGGCGAGAGCGTTAGGCGGAACGTATGCCGTTGAGGGTTATTCCCGCGATGATGGCGTGGAGGCCGAATTTTGCGCCGAGATAGATCGCGAGCAAGAGCAGCGGCGCGCTTGGGGCGAGCACGGAGAAAGCCGACAGGCCCTGGCCTATGATGCAGCCGAGCGCGGTGACGGCGCCGGATCCCATAAGGAAAGCGCCGAACAGCTGACGGCGCAGTTCGCGCGGGTCCTCGCAGGCTTCCCAGCGAAACTCGCGCTTGATCAGAGAGCCAAGGCTTGCCCCGGCGATAACGCCCAGAACCGAACCTATTCCGAAATCGATGTGGGAGCCGCTCATGGTCATCGTATAAAGCAGCGTCTCTCCGATCGGCGCGGCGTAACTGTGCGACCGGACCGGATCCGCGTCGAAACCGTGGGTGGAAATCCAATATGTCGCAGCCCAGCCGGAGACGATGGCGCACGTGATGACAACGCTCCAGCCGATCATCGCGCGCTGCCGCAAGAAGGCGGGTGCCGACAGCATCCAGACCACGCCGAGCGTTCCAGCGGCTGCCGCAACTGGTGCGAACGGGAGAGAGAGCCAATCCGCAATGCTCTTTGACAGATCCGTGTCGACGGGAAAGAGCCAGTTGCGCGCGTAGGCGAGCGGACCTGCCATGGTCATATAGGCGGATATCCCGATCACCAGCACGACGACGAAGGCGCGCAGATCGCCTCCGCCCAGCCGTGCCAAGGCGCCGTGGCAGCAGTGCCCGGTGAAGGCCATGCCAACCCCGAACATCAGGCCGCCGACGATGACGGCCAACGGGTTCCAGCCAGTGGCGAGATAAAGCGCCGTCTCCGGCGCGAACAGATCGAACGCCGTCAGCCCCGCCACGCCGAGCATGGAGAGCGAGATCGCCAACCCCCACATACGAAGCCGCAGGCTGGTGCCGCCATAGAGGTGATCTTCGATCGCCCCGAGTGTACAGAAACCGCCCATGCGTGCCGCGAGCCCCAGAAGCACCCCGCCGAAGGCACCGGCGCATGCGGCAAGCTGGCCATCGCCGAGAATGTCCAGCATGATCTCCTCCCCGTGATGGGCGGGCGCTTAGGTATCCGCCGCGTCGTCCCGACAAAACATTTCGTAAACCACCTCGATTATTTGGCGCGGCCGGTCGTCGGTCAAGCTGTAGTAGATGTTCTTGCCATCGCGCCGCGCCTTCACCAGCCCTTGAAGGCGCAACCGGGCAAGCTGCTGGGAAACGGCTGCCTTGCGGGCCGAGAGGAGCTGCTCCAACTCGGTCACTGATTTCTCGCCCTGCGTCAGCGCGCAGAGAATGATCAACCGGCTCTCCTGGCCCAGGGCCCGTAGAAAGTCCGATGCGCGGATGGCGCGTTCGAAGAAGCGCTCTTTTTCGCCTGCGCTCAGGTCGTCGGAAAACTCTGGGAGTACCAAATCGATGATCCCCTAGAACGGCAAACTGTCTTCTATTGCGGCAATACCGGCGCGCGCGCAATCGTCATCTGCCCGCGGCGAGGGCGCACCGGAGACGCCGACGCCGCCGACCATGGCACCACCCGCCTCAATCGGCACACCGCCGCCAAGCGCCAGCGCCATCGAGATGTCGCGGACAGCTTCGGGCGCTTCGCCGGGCGCGGTCACTTCGGCCAGCGCGAGCGTATCGGTGCGAAAGCTGACGGCGGTCCAGGCTTTGCGGATGGCGGTTTCGTGCACATGGGGGCCCGCAAACCGGTCGCGGACGAAGCTTTGCGGCACGCCGAACCGGTCCACCACGGCAACGCCGACCTGATAGCCCTCGCGCCGGCACACCTCCATCGCCGCGGTGGCCAGCGCGATGGCAAGCTCGGGCTTCAGCACGCTGAAGGTGACGAGGCCCTCGTCCTCCTCCTGTGCCAGGGCCGAGGTCAGCGTCAGCGTCAGTGCGGTGGCAAGCAGAACCCTCATTGCGTTCCATCCTCCATCTCTTTGATCATGCGTCCCAGAAGTCCCCAGAAGAAATCCTCGCCCGGGTAGCCCTCGATCCGCCCGTATTCCCGGCCGTCCTTCATCAGGACAAAGGTCGGCGTATAGATCACGGGCCGTATGTCCTGCAGCGCCTCGGGTCGAGGGCCGGCGATGTCGACG
>JBCCVK010000100.1:0-7791 GCA_039195495.1 Pseudomonadota bacterium | reverse complement strand
TCGTCTGTCTGATCAAAGAATGTCCTAACCGGGACACCAGGGCCGGGTAATCTTGCGCCCTGAAGGACAACGGGGAACGTCGGATGACAACGATAACAGATCCGCCCGGGGTGGCGTTCCGCCCCCATATGCTGATCAATGACACGCGATACCGATCTTATACATTCCAGGTCATCGCCCTTTTCTTGTTGATCGCGGCCATGGCGTATCTCGGCTGGAATCTGGTTCAGAATTTGGCCGCCGCGGGTCTCAACATCTCGTATCAGTTCCTTGGCGAGCCTGCGGGCTATGACATCAATCAGCGCCCGATCCAATACACGAGTCAGTCGACCCATCTGCGGGCGGCGATCGTCGGCGTCATCAACACGTTGATCGTGGCGTTCCTGGCCTGCATCTCGGCAACTTTGCTGGGCATCATCGCCGGCGTTCTTCGGCTGTCGAACAACTGGATCGTGTCGAAGCTGATGGCGATCTATGTCGAGGCGTTTCGCAACGTGCCGGTTTTGATCTGGATCCTGATCATCTTCTCGATCATGACCGTCAGTCTTCCGGGTCCCCGCGAATTCAGGGGCGACGCCGCCACGGCCAGTATGGTACTGGACGCGGTCGCGTTCACCAACCGCGGCATCTATATCCCCAAACCGATCTGGGGCGACGGATCGATGGTGGTGGTCGTCACGTTCCTCCTGTCGCTCGGCGCGATCTTCGCTTATCGCCGCTACGCGACGCGGCTGCTTTACGCCACGGGGCAGCTTCTGCCGACGTTTTGGCCGTCGGTCGGGATGTTCGTGCTGCCCTCGGTGTTGATGTTCTATGTCATGGGGCAGCCGATCGGTCTGGAGTATCCGGAACTCAGAGGGTTCAATTTCAGGGGCGGGCTCCAGATCCGCGGCTCGCTGATCGCCTTGTGGTTCGCGCTGGCGATCTATACCGGCGCGTTCATCGCGGAAAATGTACGTGCGGGCATTCAGGCCATCTCCAAGGGGCAGACCGAGGCCGCGGCCTCATTGGGTCTGCGCCCGGGCCGGATCATGAGCCTGGTCGTTTTGCCGCAGGCGTTGCGGGTCATTATCCCGCCGCTGATCTCGCAATATCTCAACATCACCAAGAACTCGTCGCTGGCCATCGCCGTTGGCTATATGGACATCACCGGCACTTTGGGCGGCATCACGCTGAACCAGACCGGTCGCGCGATCGAGGCGGTGCTGCTTCTGATGCTGTTCTATCTGGTGATTTCGCTTGGCATCTCGGCGGTCATGAACGTCTACAACAATTCCGTGAAGCTGAAGGAGCGTTGAGCGATGCCCGATACGCCCATGCGCGCCGCCGCCTTCGTGCGGCATGATCAGATCCCGCCGTCGCCGCCGCCGGCATCTCAGACCGGTATCGTCAAATGGGTTCGCGAAAACCTGTTTCCTTCGATCGGCGGCACGATCCTGACGCTGGTGTCGATCTGGATGATCTACACGCTTTTGGTTTCCGTCCTGCCTTGGACCTTCAGCGGGGTCTGGAGCACCGGCAGCTTGGCCGAATGCCGCGAGGTTCTGCAGGGTCGGATAGGCGCCTGTTTTTCGGTGCTGACGGAGCGGTGGAATCAGCTTCTCTTCGGATTCAAATATCCAAGCGACCTCTATTGGCGCCCGACGCTGGCCTTCGTATTGCTGCTCGCCGCCGCCGCGCCGGTCCTGTTCTTCGATTTGCCGCGCAAGCTGCTGATTTTTACCGCTCTTTATCCGTTCATCGCCTTTTATCTTATCTGGGGCGGGACCGTCTGGGCGCCGATCTGTGCGCTTTTGGGATTTGCCGGGGGGTACATGGTCTATGGCCGCCTGGTCAAGGATAACTTCGCCATGGGGCTTTTCGGCGGGGCGGCCATGGCAGTGATGATCTGGCTGCTGGGCGCGCATCTTTTGAATCACGGTATCGCTCTTTTGTTCTCGGGGCCGCTGCTGTTTGCGACCGGCGTGGGCGTTCTGGCGGTCGCGGCGCTTTTCTTCCGGCTGAGAAGGTCGCAGAGCGCCGCGTCCGCGGCGATCATCGGCGGTGCCGTTCTGACGGGGTGGCTGGCGATCGTCGCATCGGTGCTTGTGCCCGTGGTGTTCGGCAATGAGATAGACGCCGGTGGCGCGCAACAAGGCGGCTCCTTCGCGCTGGAAGCCGTTCCGTCGCGCGACATGGGCGGCTTCATGCTCAACATGCTTCTCGGTGTGGTCTGCGTGTCCTTGTCCTTGCCGCTGGGCATTCTGCTGGCGCTGGGCCGTCAGTCGAATATGCCGATCATCAAGTGGATCTGCATCATGTTCATCGAGTTCATTCGCGGCGTGCCGCTCATCACCCTGCTTTTCGTGGCAAACGTGGTGCTGGCTTATTTTCTGCCGCCGGGCACGAACTTCGATTTGATCTTGCGCGTGATCATCATGATCACGATGTTCGCCTCGGCCTATATCGCCGAGGTGATCCGGGGCGGTCTCGCCGCTCTGCCGAGGGGGCAGTACGAAGCCGCGGATTCCCTGGGCCTGGATTATGCCCAGTCGATGCGGCTGATCATCCTGCCGCAGGCCTTGAAGATTTCGATCCCTGGGATCGTGAACGTGGCCGTTGGTCTTTTCAAGGATACGACCCTGGTCTCGGTCATCTCAATGTTCGATCTGGTCGGCATGATCCGTGGACCGATCCTGGCCTCTACCGCGTGGAATGGCGTGTATTGGGAACTGTATGGTTTCGCCGCCCTTCTGTTCTTCATCGTCTGCTACGGCATCTCGCAATATTCGCAGTGGCTGGAGCGTCGGCTTGCAACCGATCACCGTTAAGGAAAGGTTTTCACATGGCTGAAGCCGCACAAATGCCTGTCAGCGACGAGGTCGCGATCGAAATTCAGAAAATGAACAAGTGGTATGGCACCTTCCATGTGCTGCGTGACATCGATCTGACGGTCTATCGGGGCGAGCGGATCGTGATCTGCGGCCCGTCGGGGTCGGGTAAATCGACGCTGATCCGCTGCATCAACGCATTGGAGGAACATCAGACCGGCTCGATCACCGTCGACGGCACGCTTTTATCGTCGGATCTTAAGAACATCGACAAGATCCGGTCCGAAGTCGGCATGTGCTTTCAGCACTTCAACCTGTTTCCGCATCTGACGATCATGGAAAACTGTACGCTGGCACCGATCTGGGTGCGCAAAATTCCGAAGCGGGAAGCGGAAGAAACCGCGATGCATTTCCTGGAGAAGGTGAAGATCCCCGATCAGGCCAACAAATATCCCGGCCAGCTGTCGGGCGGTCAGCAACAGCGTGTGGCCATCGCCCGCTCGCTTTGTATGCGCCCGCGTATCATGCTTTTCGACGAACCGACCTCGGCGCTCGATCCTGAGATGATCAAGGAAGTGCTGGATACGATGATCGAACTTGCGGAAGAAGGGATGACGATGCTTTGCGTCACCCATGAGATGGGTTTCGCCCGTCAGGTCGCACACCGCGTGATCTTCATGGATGCGGGGCAGATCGTGGAACAGAACGAACCGGAAGAGTTTTTCAACAACCCGAAGTCGGAACGCACCAAACTGTTCCTCTCTCAGATCCTGGGTCATTGAGGCCGGTCCGCTCCTCGGCCCGGGACCTTTTTCACGTCTTCCGGAGCGCGGGGAACCACGAAATCCAGAACCGTGCCGCCGGACCGGCCGATATCCGTCCATCGATCGGCGTCGAACCGGAATATCGTCGTGGCGCCGGTGGGGTAGGTGCGGAAGCGGTCGCCGCCGGACGGACCGGCCGCCAATCGCCGGGCGAATTCTCCGATGCCCGGATTGTGGCCGACCATCACCACGGTCGGCAGGGCACATCCTGTCAGGACGGTCATCATCGCTTGCGGATCCGCATGATAGAGTGTGGGCGTGAAGGCGCAAACGATCCCCGTCCGCCATTCACTTTCGATTCCTTCCCAGGTCGCGCGGGTCCGTGCCGCGTCGGAACTGATCGCTTGGTCACAAGTCCATCCGCCCGTCCGCAGCCATCGCCCAATGGCGGCGGCCGTCCGAATGCCGCTTGGGTGCAAGGGGCGGGCGTGATCGTGCAGGTTTGGATCGTCCCAGCCTGATTTCGCGTGACGGATCAAGATCAGTGTGCGGGTCATGGGGTGAAACATCCCGTCCGAAAGTTGACTTGTATCGGTTTTCGACCGATGAGGCGATCGCCGATCATCGGACCGGAGCGGCGCCATGCGCAACTTTGCACGAGGCCCCGGCCCTTGAGCAAGAGCGCGAAACGTTATGAGGCGCGTGCTGTCGTTGTGGTGCGCGGATCATCCGGGACAGGCGCATCGCAATCGGGGATGTTCGATGCCGACGGTGCTTCACCGTGTCGTCTTCGACAAAACGCCTGGCGCGTGAAAACGAAAGATGCGGGGATCGGACCTTGCGGGTGCGCCGAAGGGCGCTTGATACCAGAAGCGTGTCATTCGTCTTGCAGGATCGGAGCGGGGGTCTCGATGAGCCAGAACAGGTCTATATCGTCGATCGTCACAACCTTCAGCAAGATCAGTGCGCAAGCACCCAGCCAGACCGGCACCGCGACCAGCGTCACCGTCTTGAACACCTTGCGCATATTCGTGCGCACGGGTGCTGAAGCCGGCGTGCCCATCGTTATCTGGCCCGCCTCCCCCTGACTGCGGATTCTGAAGGGAAGCACGATCAGCAACGCCATGAACCAGATGACGGCCAGCAGAACCAGTGCCGAGGCGATCTGCATCAAACCTGTTCCAGTTCGATCAGCACGCCGCCGAAATCCTTGGGATGCAGAAAGATCACCGGTTTGCCATGGGCGCCGATCGCCGCCGCGCCCGATCCCAGAACCCGTGCGCCGGAAGCCTGCAGACGCGCGCACGCGGCGGAGATATCATCGACCTCGTAACAGACATGGTGAAGCCCGCCCAGCGGGTTCTTGTCCAAAAAACCCTTGATCGGGCTGTTGTCATCCAGCGGATGCAGCAGTTCGATCTTGACGTTGGGCAAATCGACGAACGCCATCGTCACCCCGTGTTCCGACGCGGCCTGCGGTGTGCCGACCGTCGCCCCGAAAATGTCGCGGTATTGTGCGCAGGCGGCATCCAGATCAGGTACTGCAATCGCCACATGATTCAAACGCCCGATCATTCGCGTTCTCCTTCAGTCCCCGTCCCTTATCGTACCGGCGGCCGCGTGTATCAACGCCATTTCCCTCACTTCCGGTTTCGTGCGGCTTATCGTCTCATAATTTCACCTCCGTTGCCGATGACATGGCCCGGCGGTGGCGCGACCCGGCCCATGACACGCCGGAAGGGGGGCGTATCCATGCGCAATCGGACGGAAGACGGCGCGCGCCTCCGATGCGTGACGTTCCGGAACGATCGGTTAGAGGCCGGGATCGTCGGCCGCCCGCACGAGCCGTGTCAGATCGCTCAGCCGTTCGACCTGACGACCTTCGTCGTCGAAATTTCCGGGTTGCAGCCAGGTGATGAATGCTTCCTTCAGCGCGGGCCATTCCTTGTCGATCGCGGCAAACCATGCCGTGTCCCGATTGCGGCGCTTCACGACGCTTGCCTGCCGGAAAACGCCTTCGAAGCTCAGCCCCAATCTTTGCGCGGCCCGGCGCGATCTTTTGTTCAATGCGTCGCATTTCCACTCATAGCGGCGATACCCCGCATCGAACGCCCAATCCATCATCAGAAACATCGCCTCGGTCGCGGCCCGCGTGCGTTGCAGGTTCCGTGCCAGATTGATATGCCCCACTTCGATACTGCCGGCCTCGGGCGCGATTCGCATGTAACTCGCCACACCGCCGAGACGGCCGTTTTCCAGGTCTCGCAACGCATAGAAAAGCGGATCGTTCCTGGTGACGACCTCACGCACCCATCTGTGATATCCGGACGCCGATCGAAAGGGTCCATAGGGAAGATAATCCCACGATCCGTCATCCGCCGAGTTCGCCCGGTGCAGGTCGGCGGCATGGGCATCGGCCTCCAGCCGCTCCAGGCGGACATAGCGCCCCTGCAGAACGTCGCCGCGCGGCCGTGGCGGTGGCGACCAGTTCGGCAGTGCCTCGTTCAGATCGCGACTCTCTGTCATTCCGGCCCTTGAAGATGATAACGACATACTTATTGTTCGACCTGCTGCAGTGAATGCAACCCCGGTTGCAGCGAACCGTCCGTCCCGGTTCGCGTTTGTACCGAACGCAATTACATGATCCGCCAAATCTCTTCCTTCGACGAAGGAGATCTGGACGTCTGGCCTCCGAACGTTCAATACAAGGGGTAGTGAAACAGTCCGCGTCACGAGATTTGGCTGGGTTTCTGCACGGTGCGCGCTTTGCGACGGTGCTGGCCGATCCCCCTTGGCGTTTCACGAATCGCACCGGCAAGATGGCGCCCGAGCATCGGCGCCTTTCACGATATCCGACACTGACGCTGGAAGACATTTCCGCCCTGCCGGTCGCGGACCATCTCGAAGACTGCGCGCATTGTTATCTGTGGGTGCCGAATGCGCTCTTGCCGGAAGGTCTGCAAACCCTGCGCGCTTGGGGATTCGAATACAAATCCAACATCGTCTGGCACAAGATCCGCAAGGATGGCGGGTCCGACGGGCGTGGGGTGGGTTTCTATTTCCGCAACGTGACCGAGATTTTGCTGTTCGGAACGCGCGGGAAGCACGCGCGAACGCTTCCACCCGGGCGCCGGCAGGTCAACATGATGCAAGCCCGGAAACGCGAACACTCGCGCAAGCCGGACGAGCAATACGCGATAATCGAAAGCTGTTCCCGGGGCCCGTATCTGGAACTGTTCGGGCGTGGTATCCGCGACGGATGGACGGTTTGGGGCGATCAGGCCGACGCCGGCTATAGACCCGGCTGGAAAACCTACGGCCACAACTCGACACGCGCCGCGCAATAAGGGGCGATTGATTGCCGGGCGAGGGCGGCCGCGCGGGCTGTCCGGCGCCGCGCGCCGTCACCGGGCGCCCCCTTCGCGCCGAAGCCGACGCGCATGCGGGCCCGGCGCGCATCGGAGGGATATGTCCCGCAAGACACGACAGTCTTGCGCAAAGCGCGCTCAGTCCTCGGTCAGGACCTTGAGATGCAGTTCGCGCAACTGCGCGTCCAGTGGCCATGACGGGGCGTTCATCATCAGATCCTCGGCCCGCTGGTTCATCGGAAACAGGATCACCTCGCGGATATTGACCTCGTCAGCCAGCAACATCACGATCCGATCGATACCCGCCGCGCATCCTCCATGCGGCGGCGCGCCATAGGTGAAGGCTCTGACCATGCCGCCGAAACGCGTCTCGACCTCCTCGCGGTCGTATCCTGCGATCTCGAAGGCTTTGAACATGATCTCGGGCCGATGATTGCGGATGGCGCCCGAAACCAGTTCGTGGCCATTGCAGGACAGATCGTATTGATGGCCGAGCACTTCCATCGGATCGCCTTCCAGGGCCTTCATCCCGCCCTGGGGCATTGAGAACGGGTTGTGTTCGAAGTCGATCGCGCCGGTTTCCGGGTCTTTCGCATAGATCGGAAAATCCACGATCCAGGCAAAGGCGAAACGGTTCTTTTCCGTCAGGTCCAGCTCGTCGCCGATGACGACCCGCGCCCTGCCGACGGTCGCTTCGAACGCCTCGGGTCTGCCGCCCAGGAAAAAGGCCGCGTCGCCGACCCCCAGGCCAAGCTGCCGGCGGATCGCCTCGGCGCGTTCGGGGCCGATATTCCTGGCCAGCGGGCCGGCGGCTTCGATCCACTCGGTCGTTTTGTCCCGCTCCGTTGC
>JBCCVK010000099.1:0-7842 GCA_039195495.1 Pseudomonadota bacterium | reverse complement strand
GGCGGCGGCGGCGGCGTTGAAGGTCACGCGGCACGGTACGGCGGATGCCGTTCCGACGATTGAAGAGGTGCGGGCGTTTCTGGCGCGCCCGTGATCAATATATGATCAAGGGCACCCCGTCGCCCCATAGTTCCTTGAGCCTTTCGTCGCGCCCGCAAGCCTTGCGATAAGCCTTGTAAGCCTCGGCCTGGCTCTTGATCCCGAAGCGGGTGATCACGCGTTTGGTGCCTTTGTAGTAATTCTGGTGATATGCTTCGGCGGGGTAGAATTCGCCCGCCGAACGAATGGGTGTGACGATTGTCCGACCCAGTTCGCTTTGCGCCGCGGCTTTGGCGGCTTCCGCCTCCGTCCGCTGAGCGGCGTTTTTGACAAAGACCGCGGTGGTATAGCTTTCACCCCGGTCGCAGAACTGACCGCCCGCATCCGTCGGGTCGATCGACCGGAAGAACAGATCATAAAGCCGCCTGGCCGAAATGCGCTTGGGATCGTATTCGACGCGCACCGCCTCCAGATGCCCCGTGGTGCCCTTGCCGACCTGTCTGTAGGTGGGATTTGCGGTCTCGCCCCCGGTGAAGCCCGACGTCGCCTCGATCACGCCCGCGACCGATTCGAAATCCTTTTCGACGCACCAGAAGCATCCGCCGGCCACGATGATGGATTCGTAACCCTCCGCATGTGCCCTATATGCGTGCACATGCAATCCGATAACGATCATCGTCACCAGAAGGCCGGATTTGATGTTCTCGGTGATCCTGCGCGTTTTCGGAACGGTCATGGCGCCCTCCTGCCCCTGCCATGCCGCAAGATACGCCGGATCCGCCGAGTCGGACGATCAATTGAACTGACAAGCCCGTGAGAGCGCGATCGCGGATATCCACGATCGCGTGTCGCCTATATGCGTCGCAAGATGTCGGCCTGCATCGTCGGAACGTCGCGGGTCATTCGCGCGTTCCGTACCGCCACCGCCCCGCAGATCGTGCGGATCCCTAGGCCATGCGCCGGGCGCGCGCGGCCAGCAACCGCAACCGCAATGCGTTGAGTTGTATGAAACCTTTCGCATCGGTCTGGTCGTAGGATCCGGCATCTTCCTCGAAGGTCACATGCGCCTTGGAATAGAGCGAGTGGTCGGACCATCGCGCCGCCATCCGAGCGGAACCTTTGTAGAGTTTGAGACGCACCGTGCCCGACACGTGTTCCTGACTTTTGTCGATCAGCGCCTGGAGCATCTCACGCTCCGGGCTGAACCAGAAACCGTTGTAGATCAGCTCGGCATATTGCGGCATGATCGAATCCTTCAGATGCCCCGCGCCCGCCTCCAACGTGATCTGTTCGATGCCGCGATGCGCTTCCAACAGGATCGTGCCGCCCGGCGTTTCGTAGACGCCGCGCGATTTCATGCCGACGAATCGGTTTTCGACCATGTCCAGACGGCCGATACCATGCTTCCCGCCCGCCTCGTTCAGCTTGGCCAGAAGCGTGGCGGGACTCATCGTTTCGCCGTTGATCGCCACCGCATCGCCTTTGTAGAAAGTGATTTCGATCATCTCAGGTGTCTCGGGCGCGTCTTCGGGATGTCTCGTGCGCTGATATATATGGGCGGGCGCTTCCTGTGCCGGATCCTCCAGGATTTTGCCCTCGGATGAGGTGTGAAGCAGGTTGGCGTCGACCGAGAACGGGGCTTCGCCGTGCTTGTCCTTGGTGATCGGTATCTGATGCCGTTCGGCGAATTCCATCAGCTTGGTCCGGCTGGTCAGATCCCAATTGCGCCACGGTGCGACGACCTCGATGTCCGGGTTCAGCGCATAGGCGGCCAGTTCGAAACGCACTTGGTCGTTGCCCTTGCCTGTCGCGCCATGGGCCACCGCGTCGGCGTTCTCCATTGCCGCGATCTCGACGAGACGTTTGGAAATCAGCGGCCGCGCGATCGAGGTGCCGAGCAGATAAACACCTTCGTAAAGCGCATTGGCGCGGAACATCGGGAAAACGAAGTCGCGTACGAATTCTTCGCGCAAATCCTCGACATAGATCGCGGATGCCCCCATCATTTCGGCTTTCATCCGCGCCGGTTCCAGTTCTTCGCCTTGACCGAGATCCGCGGTGAAGGTCACCACTTCGCATCCGTATTCGGTTTGAAGCCATTTCAGCATGATCGAAGTGTCGAGGCCGCCGGAATAGGCCAGAACGACTTTCTTGGGCGCGGGCATGATCGGGATTCCCTTTTGGCGTGTCGCCGCGCAGGTACAGGCTTTTCCGGAACAGGGCAAGGCGGTGCGGCGCTGGTCACAGGGACGGAGCCGAGGATCTTTCCCGGCCGCGGAGAATGCCCCATATGTCTTCGTTCCCGAGCGAAAGAGACGGTGCCGTGTTTTGCCCCTGCCTCCGTCGCGCGGGGCCGCCGTCCGGACCCTTCGTGGAGGCGGTTCAGCGGATCGACGAAAGAAAATGCCGCGCGCCGTCGTTGGCCAGAGCCTCGAGGGCTATGTCCTGGCGCATCCAGATTGCGACATGGTTCTCCTCGGTCGGTGGTCCAAGTCTGAAACATGGCCGTCCGAGATAGACATGGCACAGCTTTTCCGCCCAGAGATCATGATCCGGCATGTAAGCGAACTGCCGGAACACGCCAAGCTTGCGGTGAAGGCGAAAGACCCAGCCCGTCTCTTCCATTACCTCGCGGTGTAGCGCGCGCATGACGGGCTCGCCGGGGTCGACACCCCCGCCCGGCAGTTGAAATTCGCACTTCGGCGCCTTCTGCAATGTCAGCAGGATCCGATCCCCGCGCCGCAACACCGCATAGGCGCCGGGACGATGGTGGTATCGTCGATTCGGTCTCATCGGTTTGCCGAAGCGGGGGATCATGCGCAACGTCTCCTGCGGGTTGGCGCGGTCGCCATAGTGGCTTATATCATCCCGACATGCCAATACGAGGCGTCCGAGGAAATCCCATGTCAGTCGGTGCGAAAATCGCCTGGGACGATACCGTTCTTCCGTTTCAACTCGACCGCCCCGACATCCGTGGCCGCGTCGCGCGGCTTGACGGGGCCTTGGGGCGCATTCTGTCGCAGCATGATTATCCACCGCCGGTTGAAGCATTGGTGGTTGAGGTCGCGCTGCTGACCGCCTTGATCGGTCAGATGATCAAATTACGGTGGAAATTGTCGCTTCAGGTCCGCGGCGACGGTCCCATCAGCCTTCTCGCCGCCGATTACTACGGGCCGCAGAGGCAAGGCGAATCCGCGCGCATCCGGGCCTATGCCGGCTACGATGCGAAAGGGCTCGACGAGACCGGATCAGCGTTCTCCCAAATCGGCAAGGGATATTTCGCGGTCTTGATGGACCAGGGTGCCGGATCGGCGCCGTATCAGGGCATCACTCCCCTGGCGCGCGGTTCGCTGGCGCGTTGCGCAGAAATCTATTTCGCGCAATCCGAGCAATTGCCGACGCGTTTTGCCCTGGCTTTCGGTCAGAGCCAGACACCTGACGAAGGTGCGCATTGGCGGGCGGGCGGTGTGATGGTGCAGCACATGCCCAAGGCGTCGCCCTTCGTGGCCGCCGAGGGCGGCAGCGGCGATCAGGGTCTGTTGCAGGCCCGGGACATCGTTGCCGGCGAGGTGGCGGAAGACTGGACCCGCATCAACGTTCTCTTGGACACGGTCGACGCGCTGGAATTGACCGGTCCATCCGTTACGCCGCCCGATCTGCTGTTTCGCCTGTTTCACCAGGAGCGACTGCGGGTTTTCGATGTCCAGCCGGTAAGGTTCGGCTGCACGTGCTCGGCCGATCGCGTGCGGCGAAGCCTGTCGATCTATTCAGCCAAGGACATCGCCGGCATGACCACCGATGCGGGGGTGGTCACGGCGGATTGCCAGTTCTGCGGCGCGCATTACGAATTCGATCCCGGAACACTCGGGTTCGAGGCCCGAGAGGCGCCAGGTGCCGCGGGCTGATCTCATTGCGCGTCTGCAGGATGCTCTGACCGATCCTGCCGGTCCCTCGTCCGATTTCGACCTGAATCCCGAGTTTAGACCGCTTGAAAATCGCGAATTGCGGCCGGCGGCGGTTCTGATCGCGGTTCGACATGCGCAGCGGGGGCCGGAAGTCGTGTTGACCAGAAGATCCGCCCATCTGCGGCATCATCCAGGCCAGATTGCCTTTCCGGGCGGCAAGGTGGATGCCGGGGACGCCGATGCGGTCGCGGCGGCGACACGCGAAGCGTGGGAGGAAATCGGCCTGCCGCCCAGCGCCCTGCGCCAGATGGGCACCCTCCCCGCCCATGAGACGACCACGGGTTTCACGATCACGCCGGTCGTGGCCGAAGTGACGGCATCGGTCGAGTGGCGTCCCGAAGCGGGGGAGGTGGATGAGGTGTTTCAAGCCCCGCTGACCCATGTTCTGGACCGGGACAGGTTCGTGATTAAGACCCGGCTGTGGCGAGGGCGCCGGCACCGTTACTACGCCGTACCTTATGGTCGCTATTACATTTGGGGCGCGACGGCGCGCATTCTACGGGCATTGGCGGAGCGGGTCGCGTGAGGCGGATCGAAGGGGCCTGGCTTGACCGCGCGGCAACCCGGTCCGTGTGTACCGCCTTGGAAAATGCCGGACATCAGGTCTTTTTCGTCGGCGGATGCGTGCGCAACGCGCTTTTGCGAACGTGCGTTTCCGATATCGATATCGCGACGGACGCCCGTCCCGACCGGGTGACCGAAATCATGAAAGGTGAAGGTTTCAGGGTTGTCCCCACGGGGATCGACCATGGCACGGTCACGGTCCTCGTCGACGCCGTTGCCCATGAGATCACCACCTTTCGCAAGGATGTCGGTACGGATGGACGGCGTGCCGTCGTGCGCTTCACCACAGATATCACCGCGGATGCCCGCCGCCGGGATTTCACGATGAACGCGCTCTACGCCGATATGCGGGGCCGGGTGACCGATCCGGTCGGCGGACTGGCCGATCTGACGATGCGCCGTTTGCGTTTCATCGGGCTGCCGGAAGAACGTATCCGTGAGGATCATTTGCGCATCTTGAGGTTTTTCCGCCTGCATGCCTGGTACGGGGATCCGGACAGGGGTTTGGACGAAGCGGCGCTGATGGCTTGTAAGGCGCTGCAGGGGAGTCTCGACAGCCTGCCGAAGGAACGGATCGGCGCGGAGATGCGCAAGCTGTTGCTGGCGCCCGATCCCGGAGCTGCGGTCGCCGCGATGGAGTGGTCGGGGATCCTGACCCGTCTTCTTCCCGGGGCCGCCGCGGGGGCCTTGCCGCTGATGATCCGTCATGAAGCCGACCTGGGGCTCGCCGTGTCGTTTCCCCGCCGCCTCGCCGTGATCGGCGGCCGGAATGCGCAAACGATGTTGCGTCTGGGCAAGGCCGATCTTCGAATGCTCGATCGGTTGCGCGCGGGGCTTGAATCGGCGGAAGGGGCCGCGGTTTTCGCTTATCGTCACGGGGCCGGGATGGCCTTGGACCGTGGCGTCGTGGCGGCGGCGCTGGCAGGCCGATCGATTTCGAAAAACCTTTCGGAGGAAGCGACAAGGGGTGCTTCGCAAATTTTTCCGGTGGGTGCCGCCGATCTCATGCCGCGATTGCGTGGCGCGGCGTTGGGCGCGAAGCTGAAGGAGTTGGAAACGCGCTGGATCGCGTCGGATTTCGAACAGACCAGAGAGCAGCTTCTGACTTGATGTTCAGGAACATCCGCCGTCTTCGGCCCTTCGCCTCGACGCAACCCGGCCCGCGCGGCGGCCCCTCCGTGCATCCATAGAGGTGTCTTTTCAACCGTAACGCGATCTTTCCGACCGTCGCGGATCTGGCTTGATCCGAGGGGGATATCGATGGATTTCCACCGTGGTCAGGGTGCGCGCATCGGTGGCTTCGCCGTGATGGCCTTTTCCTGCCGCCGGGCCTATACGGGGTCCTGACCGAAGCCGAAAGACCTTTTCATGTTCCGCTTGTTCGAGACACTGGTTGATCCTTACACGGCGTATCCCGAAACGGATGCGCCGCCGCGGCGGATGTGGCCGTTTCTGAAGGATTATATACGCCCCTTCGCCAAAATCTTCACGGCTGCCGCAGTCATGTCGGTGGTCGTCGCGGTGATCGAAATCTGGTTGATCTATTATATGGGTCGGATCGTGGATCTGTTGTCTTCCGGCAGTCCGCAGCAGATTTGGGCCGCCCATGGCGCCGAGCTGATTCTCGTCGGTCTGTTCATTCTGATTCTCCGCCCGGTGCTGCAGATGCTGGACGTGATGCTGCTGAACAACGCCGTGCTGCCGAATTTCGGGACCATGATCCGTTGGAGGGCGCATAAACATGTGCTGCGCCAGTCGGTCGGCTGGTTCGAGAACGACTTCGCGGGCCGGATCGCCAACCGCATCATGCAGACCCCGCCCGCGGCGGGCGATGCGGTGTTTCAGGTCTTCGACGCGATCACCTTTTCCCTCGCCTATATCGTTGGCGCCGCGGTTCTGTTGATCGAGGCCGATAGCCGTCTGCTGCTGCCGCTGGTCGTCTGGCTGATGCTGTATGGTCTGCTGGTGCGTTGGACGATCGTCCGGGTCGAACCCGCATCGAAGGCATCCTCGGATGCGCGCAGCCAGGTCACCGGGCGGGTTGTGGACAGCTATGCCAACATTCATGCGGTAAAGCTTTTCGCGCATCATGACCGCGAGGTCGATTACGCCAAGGAGGCGATCGAGAGAACACGTCTGACCTTTGCCCGCGAGATGCGTATTTTCACGATTATGGACATCGCGCTGGTCACCTTGAACGGTTTTCTGATCGTGAGTATCGTGGGTTGGGCGATTGCCCTGTGGATGATGGAAACGGCGTCGGTGGGCGTGGTGGCGGCGGCGACCGCGCTTACATTGCGGCTGAACGCGATGACCGGCTGGATCATGTGGGCATTGTCGAGCTTTTTCCGTTCACTGGGCATCGTGGCCGAGGGAATGGAAACCATCGCCCAACCGATCACCTTGCTTGACGGGCCGGATGCCAAGGCGCTGGAATTGCGCGTGGGCGAGTTGAAATTCGAAGGCGTCACCCATCACTACGGCAAGACGCAAGGCGGGCTTCAATCCATCGATCTGACAATCGCCCCGGGGGAAAAGGTGGGCGTGGTCGGACGATCGGGGGTGGGAAAATCGACCCTGGTGAAGCTGCTCTTGCGCTTCTACGATGTCGACAAGGGCCGTATCTCGATCGACGGACAGGATATCGCCCATGTGACCCAGGACAGTTTGCGGATGCAGATCGGCATGGTGCAGCAGGACAGCGCGCTTTTGCATCGTTCCGTGCGCGAGAACATCCTTTATGGCCGCCCCGGCGCCACCGAGGCCGAGATGATCGAAGCCGCGAAACGTGCCGAGGCGCATGAATTCATCCTGGGACTGGAAGATCTCCATGGGCATGTCGGCTACGAGGCTCAGGTGGGAGAGCGCGGGGTAAAGCTGAGCGGTGGCCAGCGGCAGCGGATCGCCCTGGCGCGGGTGATCCTGAAGAATGCGCCGATTCTGGTCCTGGACGAAGCGACCAGCGCGCTGGACAGCGAGATCGAAGCCTCCATCCAGAATACGCTTTACGGCCTGATGGAGGGTAAGACGGTGATCGCCATCGCTCATCGTCTGAGCACCATCGCGCGGATGGATCGTATCGTTGTGTTCGATGCGGGCCGCATCGTCGAACAGGGCACTCATGCGGAACTTCTGGCGCGGAACGGGCTTTATGGCCGCTTCTGGGCCCGGCAATCGGACGGTTTCATCGGGGTGTAGAAACCCCGGGGTGACGGGGTGCGTCTTTCAACCGTCCACACGGGTCGCCCCCGCCGGGTTGCCGCGACGCGCGGCG
>JBCCVK010000098.1:0-7861 GCA_039195495.1 Pseudomonadota bacterium | reverse complement strand
CCGCGCCCCTACCGGCAGGGGCGGCAGCGGCCCCGCCGGGCGCATGGTCATCTCAAGAAACGTGACGACGACGTCGACCGCGTCGCCCGCGCGCCGCCCCTCCGCGGTCACCGCGCCGGTCCCGTCTCCACCGCCAGATCGGGATAGGAGCCCCACTCGGTCCACGACCCGTCATAGACCGAATGGCTGCGATGCCCGATCCGCTCCAGCGCCAGCGCCAGGCGGATCTGGCGCAACTTTCCCGTCCATTTGCCCGTTGGCCCTTCCTCCAACAGTCGTGCGGTTTGCATGGTCAGCGTGGACGCTCCCGAGACGATACGTCCTTCGCGCATCGCCTGCAGTCCCGCGCGGATCATCGCTCGGGGATCGATGCCGGCGTGATGCCAGTACCGTTTGTCCTCGTAAGCGACCAGCATGGCGATGAAGCGGGGGTCGACCTCGGACAACCGGGTTCCAAGCCTCCAGCGCCCGTCGGCCACCGTGAAGGCCCGCAACAACGTTCCAGCGCGATCGCGCAGTTCGACCGACCGCTCGACCGCCAGGGATGGCAGCAGGGTGCGCGCGATCCACCGATCCAAGGCATCGCGCCCCGCCGCCATCGCGCCTAGGACGAGAACAGCCGCGAAGACCGGTTGGTGCAGCCTCACGGCAAGATCACGACCCGACCCGCGTCCGTGTGGGCGCGGAATGTCGGTCTATACATATCCTCCACCGCCGCCGCCGCGTGATGATAATCACCGACGGACACCGCCCGTACGATGTAAGCAAGGCGGAAAGGATGCGCTTCGCGCCAATCCACGGCCGCCAGGAACCTCTCTTGCCGAAATTCCGCGTTCTCGGCCGTGGCCGTCTCGCCAATCCACTCGAGCGGTGCGATCTCGCCGCTTCGCAACAGGTTCGGATTATCGATCTCAAAGCCGGCGGGCAGCGGATCGTCGATCATCAATCGCGCCTCGCGCCGTTCGAACGGCGTCACCGTCAAAAGAACGACAAGACGCGTGCCTTGTGCGATCTCGCCGGGGTCGACGGGCCGACCTTCCATGGTGAAATAGGACCTTTCGATCGCATAACCTTTGCCGCCGGCCCGAACGGGTTCATCGGGAACCCCGAAGACCGTCAACGTCATCGAGGCGTCCGTCGCATCTTCATTGCGCAGCAATCGTGGAGCTTCCGCGTCGGCCGCGAGTATTTGCAGGAACGGTTCCTCCTGGCGCCGGCCGTTGACCGTCGGGAACGAAGCGCGCCCTTTCCCGTGCAGGGCGTTGGCCGCGAGAAGTGTCCATGCCGCCTCCTGCGTCGAACGGCGGGCGTCCGGCGTGGCGACGATCCAATCGCTCAGCAGGGAGGAATCGAACGTTTTACGTCCGGCCTCGGTCGCCAAAGCCAGAATACCGGCCGCGTCGCGCAGCGCGGTGCCGTAATCGACGCGTCGCGCTTGTTGGGACGACGGGACGCGCTCAAGTGTTGCCTTTCGCACCGCCTTCGCAAAAAGCGCGTCGGCCCGCGCGGGATCGCCGTAAGCGGACAGCGCGGCCCCGAGCTGCGCCAGCGCGAGGGGTGTGGAAAACGCATCGGCCTTCACGTCGGCATAGTATCGCAGATCGCCGATGGCGGCCAGGCCTTCACGTGCCAAAACGAACAGGGCATAGGCCAGACCTTCGCCGCCGTCTTCGAAATCCGGGGCGAAATTGACCGCGTTGCGCAATTGATCCAAAGCCATGCGAAAGGCCGGATCGGGCACTGCGAAACCTTCCGCGCGGGCCCGTCCCAAAAAATCCGTGACATAGGCGTTCAACCAGGCATCGCCGCTGCCGGCTCGCCACAATCCGAAGCTCCCGTTGGAGGATTGGTTGCTCAGCACCGCGTCGATCGATTGATTTATGCGCATGGCGACGTCGCCGCGCTCGGAAAGTTCGAGGCGTTGAGCCATCTCGCCATAATAAAGCAGAGGCAATGTCTGCGAAACGATCTGTTCCGTGCAGCCATACGAAAAACGCCCGAGCGCGGCGAGCAAGCCCGGCGCATCGAACCGGGCGAGCGGACCCGCCGACAGAATGGCGCTGCCGCTTCCGGGGCGAAAGCCCGAAAACACGCTTCGATCCAACTTGAAGGTTCCGCCCGCCGCCAATGCGAATTGCGCGCTGCGGCTGATTTCCGGATCCAGCCGCTCTATGGGGATCGCCACCTCTTTGACAAGCTCGGGACCTCCACCGGGCGTGCTGGTGACGATCCGCAGCTCCGCGCGGCCTTCGCTTTCGGCCCGAAGCGGCAAAAGGAATGTTCGGCGTTCCCGCGCGGCCAGGGTCGCTGTCAGCGGTGTCTCGAATGCGTCGCCTGTCAGCATGCCATCGCCTTCGACGCGTATTTTCACGTCGCCGGGAGGGCCGGCGGCGTGGGCCACGTCCAATCGAAGCCGGGTCGTGTCGCCCGGTTGGAGAAAGCGCGGAACCGACGCCGTGACCACGATCGGATCGCGCACGAGGGCTTCCGCCCGCGCCTGCCCGATACCCTTGTCGCCCCAAACCACGGCCATGAAGCGAATCGTGCCGTCGAAGGCGGGCAAATCGAAGGTTACGTCTGCGGTTCCGTCTGCATCCAGGGTTACAGGCCCTTCGAAAAGCGCCACCGGCCGCGCGACCGGTGGTGGGGCCTGCCGGCGCAATTGCATGTCGGCGTCACCCCCTGAGCGGATGCGCCCCATCGCCCCGTTCGTGCCGTCGATCAACTGGCCGTAGAGATCGCGCAGTTCAATTCCAAGCCGGCGCTGCCCGAAGTAATGGGCGGACGGATCGGGAGACGCGAAACCGGTCAGATTCAAGATGCCGACATCCACCGCTGCGATCGTGGCATGCGTCTGTCCCGGTTCCGCGTCGTCCACGATCAGTTTCACGGTTGCAGGCGCCCGCGGCCGCAATTCGGCCGGAACCTCAAGCCGGGCTTTTAGGGCTCTCTCACCGGGTTCCATCGCCGCATAGGCAAGCCCCAGGGCACGGTTGGGCCCTTGGCGCCCCCCGCCGCGCCCCGGTCGAAGAACGGATGCGGCGACATAGACGCCCGTGCCCCAGTCGTCCGTTACCGGAAGATCGATGACGTTCTCGCCCTCGGTTACCTCGACCATGCGCAGATCGATCAAGCGATCGGAAAGAACCGAAACCACCGCTATTCCGGCGGAACGCGGAACGATGCGAAAACGCGCCGTCTCCCCCGATGTATAGACCAGCTTGTCGAGCGCGGCCTCCAGAGTGTCCGGCGTGACGCTCGCGTCGGCCGGCGCGTGCCAGCCCGAGGTGAACCGCACCGCGCTGACGGCATAGGGGCCGTCCAGGCGTTCAACCACCACCTCGTATCGGCCCCATCGCGTGGGCACGTTCAGACGCAGCGGCGCGTCCCTGGAAATCACGTCTTCCCGCGACAGGATGCGTTCACGGATCGTGATCGGCTCCCAGTTCCAGTTTCCATGCAGCCGATACCACTGATAGCGGGTTTCGATCCGGTTCACCCGCACCCGCACCCGTGCCTTCTGACGGTTTAGATCCGCATCCAGGGCGATGATGTCGAAACCCGCCTCCCCACCCTCGGGCACGCTGTCCCCGGAAAGGGGCCTGATGCCCAGAACGGGGGCGCCGGGCGACACGTTCACCTGCAGGCGGCGTTCTATGGGGCGCCCGTTCGCCTCGCGGATGCGGGCGGTGATGGTGGCTCGGTATGGACGCGCCGGATCGTCCATCGCCGGCAGTTCGACCGGAAACGCGGCCTGGCCATCCGCCCCCGTTCTGATCCCGCCAAAACCGGCGGTTCGGGGCGAAACCTGCTCATCCTCCCGTCCGAATCGATATCCGGGATAGGCGTCGAGCGTCGAGCTCGCCCGCAGCGTGACCTGGCCTTCGACGAAAAGATCGCGGCCCGGAGCGCCATACAGGTAGCGGGTCTTCACCGTCAGGCGCGGCCGGTCGGAAAGACGCAGGGGATCTTTGGGCGGCTGCAGAGCCGCATCGATCCGCTCCGGCAGGAAATCCTCGACCAGAAAAGGGGCGGTGGCCACGGCGGGGGCATCCGGATCGACAAAGACGTTCAGGCGCCAGGTGCCGCGAGGAACGCTTGCCCCAAGCGCCAGATCGAAAACGTGACCTCCGGTTTTGCCGCGCGGCGAGACGCGGCGGCCGTATTCCACGCCGTCCGGACGCACCAGAACGGCGGTCAAGGGCAGGTCCGGCAACGCTCTGGCGCGGCCGTCCCGGATCAGAGCCGTCGCATGCACCGTCTCCCCCGCTCGATAGGCGCCGCGATCCGTCGTCAGGAACACATCGACGGGCCCGGCGGACGCGCGCCCTTCGACACCGCGGTCGGAAAGATCGAATGCGGGGCCTCGCAGGCTGAGGAAAGCCATGTCCTCATCGCCATCCCGGACGGTGACCAGCGCCGGTCGATCGTTGCCGCTTCCCAGGACCAGGCCGGCATCGAAGCGGGCATATCCCCGTTCGTCCGTTTTTACGCGTCCCAACACCGCGTTCGCTTCCGAAATCAGCGCGACGTCGATCCCTTCCCTGGCCGCGGCGGTTGCGAGACTGCGCACCACGACATGCAGGCCGTCGTCACCTTGCATCGCGGCCAGCCCCAGATCGCTGACGACGAACCATTGCGTGGCCGTCGCGGCGGCATAGCCTTTTTTGTCCGGCTCCCGCGCCTGCAAGACGTAGACGCCGGGCGCCAGGTCAGCGGCGACGTCGCCCAAGGGCAGCCGCGTCGTCACGTCTTGGTTCAGTTCGCGTTCGACCTCGGCCGTACCCTCCCAGATCCTGGTGGCGATGTCGGCTGCGAAGCGCCGCTCGGCGAAATCGCCCAGTGATCGGCCGGGCAGATTTCCCTGCAAGCTGCGCACGAGGTTGCGATCGCTCACCCGGTAGAGGCTCAGGTCGACCCTGTCCAGGTTGATCGTGACGATGGGTATGGCCGCCTCCACGGCGTCGGGCAAAACGTAAGCCCGGCCCGGAAACCGCAATGCCGGGGACCGATCCCGCACGTACTGGGTGATCTGCACGGGGTCTCGCAGCGTCTCGCCGCTGGCCGCCGGAAGGCCGGAGCGCAGCGTCACCCGATAACGCTCGCCATGCCGCACTCCACCGACGCAAAGCTGCCTTCCGTCGGCCTCTACCGCCAGGCCGTTGACCCCGGTTTGTACGAACGGGGCATAGTCCACCTTGTCCTTCGCGAGCGCCTCGCTGAAGATCATGCAGAATCTCGGCGCGGATGCATCGCTGTCCACGCGGGTCGAGGTGACACGGAAACCATAGAGTTTCAGCGCGCGATCCAGGGCGATCCGGGTTTCCTCGCGCGGGCGCAGCGTTCGCGACAGACGCAAGGCGGGGATCGTGGCGCGGCCACGTCCAAGACTTTCCAGCGCTGCGGACATCACGCTCAACGCGCTGGCCTGCATGGCCGGACCGCCGTCGCGCAGCGTCGCGTTGATCGCGGACGAAAGCGCCTGCTGGGCGAATTGCCGACGGCGCTCGCGCGAGACCTGCGCCTGTTGGAGATGCAAACGCGCCAGTTCGATCCAAAGATCGGGCGCGTCCGTTGCCGCCAGTGCCGCACCCGTCGCCTCGATTCCCTGGACCAAATCATTCGATTGTCGGGCCGCCAGCACCGATGCGCGCAGCGTCCGCTCGGACCGTTCGTCGGTCGGATAACGGCTTGAGAGCGTATCCGCCTGAACGTATGCCGCTCGAAAGTCCTCGTCGGACAGGAAATGCAACGTTTCACGGATCCGACTTGCCTGTATCTGCAGGGACGGATCGGTTTCGACAATTCGCGCGGAAAAGGCGCCCGCATAGGGGTCCACGCGCTGCACGCCGGCTTTCGGGAAACAGGCGCTCGACCGGGTGTTGAAGGTAAAGGCCCTGCATCGGGGGTTGCTCAGACAAGCCTGACGACATGCCTGCAGGGTCGTATCGAAAAGCGGTTGCAGGTCGGCGCCGAAAAAATCGACATCACGCGACATGATCGGGCGTCTTTCCGGAAGCAGGGGGGACTGCGCAAGGGCGGATGCCGCGGAAACGAGAATAAGAGCGATCAGAAATGGCAATCGACGCATGGGGCAGCCTCCTGAAGCAGGCCCCTAATTGCACGGGGCGACACGGCACGCAACAACCATTCTTCATTTAGATCGCGATTGTCCTCTCGTTCCGAAGCGGTCCCGGCTGGCGACATCACGCAGGCCCCGGGCATGTCAACGGGCCGCGCGCCTTCGGCGCGCGGGCGCACCTGCCGCTTCCAACGAGGTGGGATATCGAAACGCCGTGCGTGGTCCCGGTCCGTTGCCCCGCATGTCGTCCGAAACCTGCCGAGACGCGGGGCGGCGCGTGAAACAAACCGCGCCCTGTGATGAGATAAGCCTGCGTTCCGCGGCGGCCGCGGGCAATCCGACGCATGCCTGCGGCGGGTCGACCCAACCGGACCGGCGACGACCGCGAAGAGAAGCGTGACCCGGATGAGAGACAAAGGCACCGAACGGACGCAAGCGGAACAATGACATGAACTTGCCCCATGCGCCCGATCGGAGAAACCGTCATCGCAACTCGCTGCCGCGTGAGACCGGGTGCCGTTTTTCGCGACTTGCGACAATGGCCGCTTTCGTAAATCTTGGGGATCGGTTTAGCTTGCGGACCGGACGCCTGATCGATTTCTAAATCAAGATCGTGGACAAGCGCGGAAAATAGCTCAGCAGCACCAGAACCACCGCCACGGCGACAAGAAATGGCCATAGCGATTTCAAGATGGATCCCGGGGTGGCGCCACTCATGGACGACGCGATGTACAGTCCGATTCCCACCGGTGGCGTGAGCAGGCCGAGCACCAGGTTCAGGCAGACCACGACACCGAATTGGTAGGGGCTGATGTCATAAGACCCCGTAGCGATGGGCAGCAGAATCGGTGTTATCAGGATAATGGCGGCGATCCCGTCGATGACCATACCCACCAAAAGCAGGGCCGCGTTCACGATAAGCAGGAAGACAAACGGATCGGACGTGACCGAGGCGATCAGTCCGGCCAGTTTCTGCGGCAGTTCTTCGTAAATAACGACCCAGCCAAATACGCTCGCCGCTGCGATCATGAACAGGATCATCGACGCATTTGCGGCGGTGCGTTTGAACATGTCGCCAAGATTTCGGGGGCTGAGGTCCCCGTAGATCAACCAGCCGACGAGAAAGGCGATCAATGAGGCGACGGCCGCGGATTCCGTGGGTGTGGCGATCCCGAACACGATCCCGCCGATGAGTGACAGGGGGATCAGCAACGCGGGAACGGCGGCGATCAGGGTTCGGACGGCTGCCCCGCGCGGCATCCATGCGCCTTTCGGCAATTGCCGGCTCCAGCCGACAAGGGTGATCACGAAGGCAAAGGCGGCGGCAAGAAGAAGCCCGGGAACGATCCCGGCTATAAACATGTCGCCGATGGGGATTTGCGCGAGAACGCCGAAGATGATGAACATCATGGAAGGCGGGATAACCGGTGCCAGCAGACCTCCGGCAGCCGTGGTGGCCGCCGCAAAGCCCTTGTCGTAGCCTTCGGCCTGCATCGCAGAGACCATGGCGCGCGACATCACGGCGATCTGCGCGGTGGCCGACCCGATGATGGCCGCCATGAGCATATTGGCCAACAGGTTGATATAGGCCAGCCCGCCGCGAAAGCCGCCGACGAAAACCCGTGCGATGGCCACCAACCGCCGGGTCATGCCGCCTTCATTCATCAATTCTCCGGTCAGCATGAAAAGCGGGATCGCCAGCAGGCCGTAATTTTCCAGTCCGCCGAACATCTTCTGCGCGAAGCTGTCGTAAAGGATCGTGTTGCCGCTTTCCCAAAT
>JBCCVK010000097.1:0-7863 GCA_039195495.1 Pseudomonadota bacterium | reverse complement strand
GAGTTCATCGCCCCCTGCGGAATATAGCTGACGCGACGCAACCGCGCCTTGCGCATCCGCTCCTCGTCGAGATCGAGCAGCGCGGTCTCCCCCAGCAGGATCTCGCCGCCGGCGATCCGACCCGGCTCGGCCAGCATCCGCATAATGGCCAGCGCAGTGGTGGTCTTGCCCGACCCGCTTTCCCCGATGAAACCGACCTTCTTGGTCGGCATGACATCGAGGTCAAGCGCCTTGACCGCGTGTACCAGCCCCTTGGATGTGGGAAAGTCGATCGAGAGATCCCTCAACGTCAGAACGGGTCTGGTCATGACAACCTCCTGAGTCGCGGATTGGAAATCTCGTCGAGCCCGAGATTGATCAGCAAGAGCCCGATGAACATCACGGCGAGCAGGAGGGTGGGAATACCCCACCACCACCATAGATTCTGGATCAGCGCGCCGGCATTGATCGCCTCATAGATCGTGCGGCCAAGCGTCGGGATACGCTGCGGTCCGAGGCCCAGAACCTCCAGCCCCACGGCGGTGACGATCGAAGTGGTGACATTCGCGATGAAGGAACCGAAAAGATAAGGTATCAGATTAGGCATGATCTCCCTGAACATGACGTGAAAGGTCGAAGCGCCGGAAAGACGCGCCATGTGGACATAGCCGGACTGTTTCATCGACAGAACCTGCGCCCGGATCAGGCGGGTCGGCGACTGCCAAACGAAGCCGGCGATCAGGATTGCCATCATGGTCAGGGACACGTCCCCATAGGCGGACTGGAACACGACCAGAATCAGAAGCGGCGGGATCGTGATCATCACGTCGCTGATCACCCGGATCACATCGTCCGTGCGCCCGCCCATGAACCCGGCGGTGAAACCGAGAAAAATGCCTGCCGACATGCCTATGAGCGAGGCCAGCAAGCCCACGAAAAGCGAGTTTGGCGCACCGACGACGATCAGGGCCAGCATATCCCGACCGGCACCGTCGGTCCCCAGCGGATGATCCCAGACACCGGGCTGGCGACGCAGGTTCTCGAACCCCACCGGCGGCAGCTTCAGCGTGCCCGAGCCGGTAAAGACCAGGTCCAGATCCCACGCCATGCGCCCGATCAGGCCGAGCGCTACGATACCCAAGAGCAGCCCAACGCCCCAAAGCAGCTTGGGGTTGAGCCATGGATTGTCGAAACGCCTCATGCGACGGGCGCGGCGGCGATCCTCGCGGGTCATGGTCTCGGGCACCATTTCACCCCTCCTCGTGCTTGATGCGGGGATCGATGAACGGATAGATCAGGTCGACCAGAAAAACGCTGAGCGCCGTCATCAGGATGATGACGTAACTCACCCCCTGGATAACCGGAAAATCCTGATCGAGGATAGCGTCGTAAAGAAGTTTGCCCATGCCGTTATAGGCGAAGATCCGTTCAACCAGCACCTGCCCCGCCACCAGCAGCCCGATCTTCAGGGCGAAGGCGGTGATCTGCGGCAGGATCGCGTTGCGAATCATGTAGCGATAAAGAATGTAGCGGGGCCTGAGACCTTTGGCCTCGGCCAGTTTCACGTAATCCTCGCCCTGCACGGTGATCATCAATCCGCGCATTCCCAGCGCCCAAAAACCAAACGTCACGATGACGATGGCAAACGCGGGCAGAACCCCGTGATGCACGACGGAGGAAACGAACTCCCAAGACCAGCCGGGCTCGACGGTCAGACCATAAGAACCGGTGAGGGGAAACCAGCGCAACTTGGCCGCGAAGATCCACATCAAAAGCAAACCCGACAAAATCGGCGGAATCGAGGTGAAGACCATCGCCGCGGGGATCGCGACCTTCGCCAGCTTGGGCGAGCGTTCCCATACCATCAGGGCGCCCAGAAGGTTGCCGATCACGAAGGTGATGATCAGCGACAAGAGCATCAGCCCCAGGGTCCAAGGCAGCGCCTTGGCAATCAGCGATGAAACGGCGGTTGGAAAATTAGCGGTCGACAAACCGAAATCGAAGATCAGAACACCTTGTAAATACTTGAGATATTGCAAGATCAAAGGCTGATCGATGCCCATCGAGGCACGCAATTGCGCCAGGATCTCGTCGGCGTTCTCAACGGTCCCGGCACCCGCCGCCATCCGCCCCAACGCAATTTCGGCCGGATCCACGGGGCTGAGCCGCGGAATGATCCAAATCAGCGTCGCCGCGATCAATACCGTCAGGAGCAGCGTGATCAGCCGGTTGATCAGATAAGCGCGCGGTATGCGTCCCATGATGTCTCCCCCGTTTTCGATACGCCCTCCGGCCCCCTTGCAAAGACCGGATCAGAGCGTTCGCACCGTCACGCGGCACCGGCGGCCCGACGCGACAGATTATGGTTCCACCCCCGCAACACCAACCGCTCGTCGGGGTGATGATTGCCGGGTTCGACCTGGTCGTGGCCGCTATACATCTGGCAAAGAACGGTCTTGCGGGTCTTGTCCGCACGGTTCGGCATCGACCCGTGCAGCGTGAAATAATGAAAGAAAACCACATCGCCGGCCTTGGCCTCGAGCGGCGTCGCGCCTTCGATCGGGTATCGATCCAGCACAGCGTTGCGCCGACGCCCGTCGGCACCCGCGATCCGACCCAAGCGGTGCGAGCCGGGATAGACACGCAGACAGCCCATCCGATCCGTGGCGTCGCTTACATGGACGATACCCGCGATCATACTATCGGCGCGGGTCGGAAAATAGGGCCAGTCCTGATGTATCGGAAAGGGAGAGCCGTTTTCGGACGGCTTCTGGAACAGCTTCGAATGATGCAGCAGAATATCGTCGCCGATGATCTGGCCGACCACGTTCAGAAAACGCTCGTTGAGAAAGGCGTTCAGCCAAGTGCGGCTGTATTTCTGCACGTTATGCGTATGCAGGATCATATCGTCGACCTCGCGCAGCGCCTCGCTGGCGGTCCCTTCCCAGGTCGCGTCGATCTGCTCTCCGCTGGTCGTCAACTGACGCACGATGCCGTCGAAGTCCCGCTCCAGGACTGCGATCTCATCAGGGTGAAACAGCCTCCTCGCGTGATAGTATCCGTGTTCTTCGAAAAACGCCTTGATGTCGGACATCCGCCCAGTCTCTCTTGTGCCGAGGGAGACGGGGCGAAACGCTGACGCGCCCCGTCTGGGATTTCCGTCGGTCGGCGCCGGGCAATCGCCCCGCCCGGCCCGGCCCGGCAGATCACCTGGCCTTGGTCAGGTTGTGAATGATCTGATGGGTATGGTTCCACCAAAAAAACGGGTGGTTGTAGTCGTTCTCACTCGTGGGCCAGCCTTCCCAGTAGGTGGTGTTCATCGGCAGCAGCTTCGCCGATTGAACCAGGGGAATGAACGGCATTTCCGCGTCGAGATACCCGTAAGCCTCGGCGACCAGGCCGGGCAGCGCGGGATCGCCCAGAGGCAAGGTGGCGATCTTGTCCACGATCTCGGTATAGGCCCGCGCGGCCTTGCCGTTCCAGCGTCCGGTATTGTTGAAACCCGGGCTGCGCTCTCCGACCGGCACCACCGATGCGGTGGTGTAACGGCCCATCGATGCCCAAGGCTCGTTCACCGATCCGCAAGACAGCCAGCTATAGGACATTTCATAAGACCCGAACGGCAATACCTCGCCCCAGAACACGCCGTTCTCCACCGGCACCGCCTTGGCGTCGATCCCCGCGCGTTGGAACTGTTCGACCACCACGTCGATGGTGCGCGTGTATTCGGTCGAGGCGGAATTGACATGAATGGCGACCCGCAGATCCTCGCCATCCTTCTCATAGATACCGTCCGAGCCCAGAACATAGCCGTTGGCCTCGATCAACGCCCTGCCCGCGGTTGCATTCCCCTTGGCCGGAAGACCGTATCCCGCGGCCTTCACCGCATCGATATAGGGGGCCATCGAACCATATTGGGCGAACATCGTCTCCGACGGCGTGGTGGCCCCTTCGACGGCGACATTCACAATCTGCGTGCGGTCGATGATATGCGCCGCGGCCTTGCGCATCTGGGGATTGTCCCACGGCGCGACGGTCGTATTGATCTCCAGTTGACGCGCGCAGGGATCGGCCGCGGCATAGGGATAACCTTCGTGCCAGGCGATGATCGCCGGATTCTGGGCGCGGATGGCCTCGAACGTGCCGACGCTGACATTCTGGGCGGCATCCAACTGATTGGTCACCATTAACTGCGCCCGGCTTTCCTCCCCGCCCGATTCCAGAAAGATCACGCGCTTGGGCGCGGGCAAATCCTTGAATCCGGCCTCGACGCCCCACCATTGGTCGTTGCGCTCCCAGATCGCCCGGTTCGTCGCGGCGCTGGCGAACGTATAGGGACCGGTGCCGATCGGCGGGTTGAAGGCAAAGGTCGCCGGATCCTGACCGTTCCAGATGTGCTCGGGCATGATCAGGAAAGACCCGAAAATACGCACGCCGAAGTTTTCGACCGCGAAACGCGGGTTGGCGGCCTTGAGATCGAAGATCACGGTCAGGTCGTCGACTTTCTCGACGCGGGCCACCTGAGCCCGGATCGTGCTGGCTTCGCGTGACGAGAGTTCCGGATTGGTCAACGCCATGTCGATGGTGAAAACCACGTCGTCGGCGTCGAAGACCTCCCCGTCAGACCATTTGACACCTTCGCGAAGCTTCAGAGTGAAACGGTCTCCCGCATCGTTGGAGACGATGCTTTCGCCCAGCCACGGCTCAAGCGCTCCGGTGCCGTAGTTGAGAATGAACAGCGGCTCCCACATGGTCTGATGCGCCCCGTGCATCCGTTTGGTGCCTGGCGTGAACCAATTGAAATTTTCGGGATCCTTGATCGTGCGGTCCAGATCGAAGATCACCGTATCCTCACGCGCCACGTTCTGCGCCAGCGCGCCGCAAGCGGTGAGCGTCATGACCGATACCAATCCGAAGATTTTCGAAAAACGCATGCATTCCCTCCCTTTAGCGGCCGATTTTCCAGCCTTTCATCACCAGTGGACCGTTACCCTCACCGCATGTAATCCATGACCAGAACCCGCGTCGCTTTCGGCAGGGTCGCCTTGTCCAGCCGCGTGGTGGCGCCAAAGACGAAATCGACGTCCTCGTCCTTGAAATGGGACAGGAAGGTTTCGACCCACATCGTGTTGCGCGGCCGGTAGGCCAACGTGCGAAAATGCATGGGAATGACCAGCTTCGGCCGCATGCGATGTATCATCGCCATCAGATCGGGCAATTCGATCGTCAGATATCCCCCCGCCAGGGCGAACAGCACATCGACTTCTTGAAAAAACGCCTGCTGGGCATCCGTCAGGGGATTGCCCACGTCCCCCATATGCGCGAAACGGATGCCATCCAGCGTGAAACGATACATCCCGTTGCGTCCCGGCGTGTCGCGCCCGGGATGATGATCCCATTCCGCGGCCTCGATCGCGGTCACCTCCAGCCCCGCGGCCCTGGCCCGCCCGCCGTCGCGCGCCACTTCCAGCGCGTTCAGTACCGCGGGCGTACCGTCGATCAGATCCGCCCGGCAATGGGCGTCGTCGTCGTCGGACGAGATCAAAACCAAGTCCGCCGCATCGGTAATCGGAGCATACCCCACGCCTTCGGGCGTATAGGGATCGGTGATGACGACAGGCCCCGTCTGCGGAACCAGACGAAAGGCCGCATGGCCCCACCATGTCACCTCAACCGCCATGTCTAGTTGCTGCCCAGCGCACGCGGGCTCGACGTCGCGCGGATATCGTCGCCCTCGGGGCGGGGGTGATGTTTCCATCGCCCGGTCGGATCCTCGCCCCGGCACAGGATCGCCTCGACCCCATGCGCCCACGCCGCATCGGTGATCCGGACCTCGGGCGGACAATAACGCAAGGTCAGTCCGCAACGCCGTCGGTCCGATCGATTGCCAAGCGATCCATGGATCAGCATATCGGCATGCATCGAGATCTGACCTGCCTTCAACGCGTTGGTGAAAGGCGCCCCCATCCGATCCGCCCCCACGGTTTCGATGTGAAACACCGCCCCCTCGCCGGTCGCGCGGATCGCCAAGGCCCCTTTGTCATGGCTGCCCGGAATGAAACGCATCGCGGAATTTTCGGCGTCGGCATCGTCGATCGCCAGCCACACGGTCACCGTGCGCGCAGGCGACAGCGACCAGAAGGAAGCGTCTTGATGCCATGGCACCACTCTGGGATCGCGCGGCGCCTTCGACAGAACGGCCGTCGCCCAGCACAGAATATTCGGTCCGACGATATCTTCGACATGGTCCAGAATGCGGGTGTCGGTGGCAATGTCCCAAAGCCCCCTGAGGCGCGCCTGATAGCAGTTGATACCATAGTCGCCGGCAGGCCCCATATCCGCGATCAGTTTATTGAAATAGGCGCGATGGCCATCCATCTCGGCCGTATCGAACACATCGAACGGCTGTATGAAACCTCGGGTGTTATAGTGCGAGATCTGCGCGCGGCTCAACCGCCCCGGCCGGGCCGCGACCACGGGTTTGAAGGTGAAATCCGGCAAGTCATCCAACATCGTCCATCGTCCGCTCTGATTGAGTCCGTCCAGACTAAGGTTGATATTCGACTTTGCTCACGCTCCATCTTGACATATTATTACGGTAATTTGACTTTATACGGCGAACGAGAGCGTCCGAAGGAAACGTGAAATGCAAATCCGGCTGTTCGCGATCGATTCATATCTGCAAGCTGGAGAGCACTTTCATTTCGCCCGCAAGGATCTGGATACGCGACCGCCGGCCTGTCGACACCGGCATGATTATTTCGAACTTTTCCTCATCGAACGCGGCCAGGTGCAGCACTGGATCAACGGCCAGGTCGAAACGCTAAACCGCGGCCATCTGGTTTTCGTGCGCCCCGACGACATCCATGCATTCCGCGCGGAATCCGCAGGGTGTTGCATTCTGAACGTGATGTTCCGCCGCGAGATCGCGGATCATCTGATCGATCGCTATTATGAAGATTTCTCGGGCCGTTTCTTCTGGCGCTCCTCCGCTCTGCCGGATGCCTATGACCTGGCAGGGCCGCGCATGGAACGTGCCGTCAACGTCATGCTGGATCTGCAAACTTCGCTGCGGTCTCTGGCGCGGATCGAGGGGTTTTTGCTGACCGTCATGCAACGTGTCGTCGAGCAGGCCTCGACCCCTTCCAACCGTATCCCGCGCTGGCTGGTCAGGGCCTGCCTTGCCGCCCGTGACCCCCGTGTCTTCCGCAAGGGCGCCGCAGGGTTCGTCGAGGTCGCCCGGCGTGGGCACGAACATGTCTGCCGACAAACCAGGCTGCATCTGGGCACGACGCCTTCGGAATTGATCAACAAGATACGCATGGAACATGCCGCGATGGTTCTCAGCGCTTCGGACACACCGGTCGCCAACATCGCGCTGGATTGTGGGTTCGAGAATGTCGGCCATTTCTACACGGTGTTCCGTCAACATTACGGCGCAACGCCCAAAAACTATCGCCGGCACCACGACAAAGACCCGATGAACCCCATAGCCTGAAGGACACTGGACGCCTTCCTATTCCCCTTCTATGTTTTCTTATGTATTTGGTCGGAAATCAGCGAGGTGACGCATGACCCAAGCAATGCAGCAGTTCGAGGGCACCCCCCTCATCAAGCCGTCGACCACCGGCCACCCACTTTACGATTCCATCATCGAAGCCTGTCGCACCGTCTACGATCCGGAAATTCCGGTGAATATCTACGATCTCGGTCTCGTCTACACCGTCGAGATCAGCGACGAAAACGACATTTCGGTTCTGATGACGCTGACCGCGCCGGGCTGCCCGGTCGCGGGCGAGATGCCTGGTTGGGTTGCCGAAGCCATTGAACCGCTCCCCGGGGTCAAGACCGTGGACGTGCAGATAACCTGGGATCCGCCCTGGG
>JBCCVK010000096.1:0-7899 GCA_039195495.1 Pseudomonadota bacterium | reverse complement strand
GAATTCTCGATCGAACATCTGAGGCGCGCGCCGGCCCCTTCCTTGTCCGGGGGCGAACGGCGCCGAGTGGAAATCGCGCGCTGCCTGGCCGCCAATCCGAAATACCTGCTTTTGGACGAACCTTTCGCCGGAGTCGATCCGATCGCCGTGAGCGATATCCGCAACCTGGTCGCCGATTTGAAGACACAGGGCATCGGTGTGCTCATCACCGACCACAACGTGCGCGAAACGCTCGAGATCGTTGATCGGGCTTACATCCTCCATGACGGAAACGTCTTGATGAGCGGGACCGCCAATGAAGTGGTCAACGACGAACATGTCCGCCGGATCTATCTGGGCAAGAATTTCCGGATCCTGTGAAACATCAACTTCGAGGGAATGTCAGCGATATGCGGAGATGACGGGACATGATCTGCGGCCGGCCAGATAAGAAGGGCGAAGCCCATCGCCCCTTTCGTGGCGGATCATCCGTTTCCATCAAGCCATTCATTTGACAGCAATGCCACGCTATTGCAGGGTTGCACCTCAAACCCTTCTCAGTGCAAGGAGTGCCATGCGGTATCAGATCAGCGGCAAACAGATCGACATCGGGGAAGCATTGCAAGACCACGTGAAATCCGAACTGTCTGGAATCATTAAAAAATATGCCGAGCGTCCGATCGATGCCCAGGTGGTTTTCTCGCGAAACGCGCATGAGCTCGTCTGCGAGACGACCGTTCATCTTTCGACCGGGTTGACCGCTCAGGCGAAAGCCCACGCAACCGAGATCTACGCCGCGTTCGACCAATGCGGCGAGAAAATGGAAAAACAGCTGCGCCGCTACAAGCGGCGCCTCAAGAACCATCACCGCGACCGTCAGGTCCCCGTTGAACTTTCGGGCGGTTTCTCCTATGTCCTTGCCGCATCCGAGGAAGCCGACGACACGGAGCCCGACACGCTTCAGCCCATGATCATCGCCGAGATGGAAACGAAAATTCCATCGGTGTCCGTGGGCGAGGCCGTGATGCAGATGGAACTCGCGGGCGTCCCTGTCCTGGTCTTTCGCAACGAGAAACATGGCGGGATCAATGTCGTCTATCGCCGGGATGACGGAAATATCGGCTGGATAGCCCCCGAAGACGGTGGCTGACAGACCTCAAAATCCAAGTAACTTGTGAAACGATTGGAAAACATGGAACTCACCCAGCTGCTCAGGCCTGAGGCCATCAAGATCGTCGCAAACAGTACCAGCAAGAAACGCCTGTTTCAGAGTCTGGGCGAACTCGCGGCCAGTGCCTACGGCCTGTGTCCGAATCGCGTGTTCGACGCGCTTCAGGAACGGGAAACGCTTGGTCCGACCGGCGTGGGACATGGCGTCGCTCTGCCGCATGCACGTCTTGAGGGGCCGAAACAAATCGTCGGGGCGTTCATACGCCTCGAAAAACCAATGCCCTTCGATTCGATCGACCGGCAGCCCGTGGATCTGATCTTCGCGCTCTTTGCCCCGCAGGAGGCCGGCGTCGATCATCTGAAATCGCTGGCTCTGGTGTCGCGCACGATGCGAAACGGCTCGATTTGCAAGAAGCTTCGGTCGAATGCGGACCCGGCAACGCTTTACGCCATCTTGACCGAAACCCAGGCGTCACAAGCCGCTTGAATCAACACCAGTCGCTGAAGCCGAAATTCACGTAATCAGGCTGATAAGCTTTTCTGGCTTCGGCTTCCATTCGTTCGTCGTAAATCGCTTCCAGCGAAAAGGGGCCGACCGGCCTTTCCCGGGGCACGGCAGGACACGGAACGCCCAACCCGCGTGCGATATCCGCAAGTCCTGCCGCCGTCTCCTGCTCCCGGAGCAGACAGTCCGGAACGGAAATCTCCGCCATGCCCCGCAGCGTGGCCCCCTGGCTAGCCCAGGCCGCATCGACCCGGATGCTGGTCTGACCCGAAAGATTACCCTTCAGAAAAGCCAAGAACGCCATAAACGCCTTTCGGTGTTCAAGACGTCCATAGGTCCGCGCGTCTTCCGGATGGCGGGGGATGGGCAGGCCATAACGCTGGATGAGACGATCGCGTATCGTTGCATAACCGCTTTCGCCGGTGTTCAGAATGTATCGGCAGAACACGTCATGCGCGCGGAACAAGGGATGTCTTACAATCGTGAAACTCCGAAACGGCGCATGTTGGCGTTTCCATGTTTTCAGTGCTTTCTGAGTGAAGCCGCGCAGCAACTCCTCGCGCGGCACGCGATCAACGGCAGCCATCCAGTCCAGAATCGAAGCAAACGGCCCTCCGCGGATCGGTAGAAACAACAGCGGCGCCTGCGCCGCCGCGTAATAGGTCGGAACCAGCGGCGCACGACGGGGTTCGAAATTCGGGGTGCGGGACAAATCGTAACGGTCGAAGTCTTTCAACTCCGCCCGCATCTCATCCCAGTTGTGTACTTTATCCTTCGTGCGTTTGGGGTTTTGCGGCTTGAGTTCGCGATTGACGCGTTCCAGACGATGCTCGATTCCCAAATAGGCGGCCAATCCATTCAGAACGTCCAGATCGTTGATGTCGTCGTAATGGATGTAGAACGCCGTCTGCCCGCCGACCTGCAAGGCCCTCTGGATATACAACTGAAATCCCTGAAGATTATCCAGATGGCGCTGAAATTCTTCGGGATCGAACCGCACCCGCGTGTCCTCCTTGGCCTTCGCCATGTCGGTCAGCATCCATTGGCCCGTCTTGGCCGCCAACTTGACCGAGATGTAGCTGTCGACCGGGTTGCGGGTCAGCACGATCTTTCCGCAACGCGGATCGTTCAGGATATCGTCCAAGACACGGGGATCATGATCGAAAAAGAACCGGAAACCGGGCAGTGTGTCGGTTTCGGCAGCGATGCCGCGCAGCAGACGGTGCGGGTCCGCTTCCCGCTCCGCCAACGTAAGGCCGCAGAGTTCGGACCATTTCATACGACCGATAAATTTGGGATTGAACGCCTCTCCAAGCATGCGCACATCTCGAAGCTGTCCGAGATTGCGCTCAAGAAAGTTCGAACCCGTCCGCATACTTGCGAAAATCACAAAATAATCGAATTTTCGAAGCACGCGCATTCACCTCGCCAGATAGGATTTTCGCGCCATCCCATCCGAAGGGGCAAGGTCTGGCTCGGCCGGGAAATCCCCCATCAGAACGGGTTTCATTCCCTGGTTCTTGAGATTTTGCAAAAAGCGCCCGAAGCCTTTCATATCGACCATCACCGGCGCTTCGGCCGGACGGCGCGGCGAAGACGGTGCGATCTCATCGACGATGGTCTGGAGATGATGCATCGGATCCAGCACGAAATCCGCGAGAGTCCAGATCCGCACCCGGGCTTTCGTATAAGAAGAACGCAGGATTTCCAGATGCTTTCTTTCGATACGCTGCAAGCGGGCGGCTTCGGCGCGAATGTCCGAAAAGTCCCGGTCGGAGTGAAAAAGGCTCAACGCCCATGCGCCGGTGACGACGCTGATCTGCGCATTCGAATCGGTGGCCATAAACCATGTCACGCCTTGGCTGTCGCCGGGGCCGAATTGAAAGCATTGTCGTTCGCCGCGCGTATTCCAGATCAGATTCGACAAGAACCCGCGCGGATCATAATCGCGCAAGGCCGGACTATCGGAAATCGAGCCGTTGAAAATGGTCTCGTTCCCGGCGAATTGCACTCTTCTGGGATGAAACAGGTTCCCGTGCACGCGGTTCCCCGTGCGCCGGGTCAGCCAGTGTTCGAAATCCGCGAAGACATCGTTGAACCCTTCGAAAACCGAATAGGGGCCTGCTGTTTTCCCGTTTTCCCAGCCCTCGTGAGGAAAACGGCTTTGCATGATAAGGCCGGGCCGCCCCCGAGTCCGCCGCTCGACCGCTTGTGCGAAGACCCTGTCGATTTTTTCCGGATTGGGTTCGGCTTCGATTGCCGAGAGACGGTCATCCGAAAGAAACGCTTCATATAAACGCTCCGCATGCGGCCAAATCTTTCGTGCGACGAAACAATCCGACCGGCGCAGCAGTTGCAGGTGATCGTCATAGAAGATATGCGGCTTGCCTTGGAAATCGAATTTGGACAAGGTCAAGGATCGGCTTTCGATTTCGGCGGAATGCAGGCGCGCCAATGTCTGAAAGTAGCTTTCATCCGGAATCCAGACACGTTTGAAATAGTTGTCGTAGATGGGCCGGTTCGGATCCTCGAGAATGGCGGAAAGGGTCCGACGTGTCAGACACCACCATTGCGATCCCAGATGCGGCACGATCTTCCCTGGTATCTTGCGCTTGATCCGCAGCAGGCGCTGTATCTTCACCGCCTGGTCGAACAGGAACCGCCGGCGTTTCCAGGAAAACGGAAAGCGATAGATGAAACGTTCCCGGTCCAGTCCGCCAACCGTCCACGGAACCTCTTCAGTAGCGACGGATTCGATGAAATCCGTGTGCGGACGGCGGTCCAGATAGCGTTTCAATTCATTGACCGGGCGCAGCGGGAGACAGGAACCGCTGGCGTAGTATACATGTCGGAGCCGCGGAAAGTCGGTCAAGAGAACGTTCACCGCCGTCTGGGTGGCGGCCACCAGCGACCAAGACCCCCATTCGCATCGCAAACGTCTGCTGAAGCGTATATTCGGCACATTGGCGAGACCGTCCGCGAAAGCGGTGTAGGTGGCCGCCGCCACGCGCCTGTCGACATGAATCACGACGGGACAGCCGTGTTCGGCCCAATACCGTGCCACCTGCGCGGCCCTGTGCAGCGCCGTATGGCACAACATGACGAAGCCCACGTTCATGCCCAATTGCCCTTTGACATGAGCCCGAGGATCTCGAGCTGCCGCCAATTAATGTATTTCTCCGACCATTTGTTCCAGAAATTCGGCTGATCCTGCAAGATCTTGTGATACGCGCAATATTCATAGCTGTTGGCGTAATGCTGCTTGCGCTTCAGCTCCTCCGCGGATTTTTCGGTAAACGTATGCAGGAACTTGGCATGTAACAGACATCCCGACGCTTTCTCCCCCCCCCATTCGTCGTAGACCAGATTCAGCCCACGCGGCAGCAGCGTGTGGGTCGAACTGACATAAACATAATTGCGGTGCCACTTGACCAGCGGGATCTTGTTCAAGGCCGGCGCGCGGGCGGGCGAATCACGGAAAAAGACCCGCGCTCGTGGCCCGCCTTGAATCCATAGATTTCCGAAGCGCCTGTTCTTTTTGAGCAAATAATTGCCCGCATCGAAGTGGTTGGCGATCTCAAACGGGTTCTGGCCTTCGATATAGGGGACCCGGTCCAAGGTACCCTTGGGATACATATCCAAAATCATGGCCCCGAAGGACTTGATTGAAGAAGCGTCCAGCCAATTCGTCAACGCACCGATCGGACGCGTGTCGCAGAAAGGATAAACCAAGAATTCATCCACATCGACAACCAGCGACCAATGACCATGACCGTACCGCATCTGCAGCCCGTTGAGCCAATCCACCCCAAAGCGTGAACGTTTGTAGCTTTTGGCGCTCCACCAAAGCGACACATCCGGCTGTTCGCATAGATATTCGTGACTGCCGTCGGTCGATCCGTTGTCGACCATCAGAAAATGATCGACGCCCAGGTCGCGGTAATATTTCAGAAAATAAGGCAGACGCTGGCGTTCATTACGCAATGTGGTGAAAACCAGGATGTCTTCCGGTTGAATCGAGCGCGTCCGGTTGTTGACCGCCATCAACTCTCGACGTTTGCGGAACGCACGAATGCGCCAGCGCTTGCGCTCGAGCCGCAGCCGATATGATGTCAGTGCTCCCATCGGTTCTTCGGGTCAGAGGTCCGGACCGAACGCAGCCTATAAAGCACTAAAAACCTTTCGGAAGTGATCGTGCCATGAAGGAACCTCGATCGCCCCGTCCTTGCCCGCCAACCGCTTCCGCCCACTCATTTTCTCAATTTCTTGCGCCCAAAGATAACGGTCATGCAATGGCAGGTAAACTGGGAAGTCGCCCAGAAATTCCCGATAAACCGGCAAGGCGCCGCAAACGACCGGGGTGCCTTGCGCGGCGGCTTCGATCAGGGGCAGGCCGAATCCCTCGGCAAAGCTCGGAAACAGCAACGCCTGCGCCGACGCCAGCATCCGCGTCAAATCCGCATCATCCACGTCGTCGCGCTCGAAGACGAAGGCGCCGCCGCCGCTCCGGTGATCGAGACGCAGGAAAACATCGTCGTTCATCCAACCGCGGCGGCCAATGATATAAAGATGCGGCACGCGCTCCGGTGGTAACCGTCTTGCCAATATCCGCCAAACGTCAAGCAGCAAGACATGGTTCTTGCGGGGCTCGATGGTGCCGACCGACAGGAAAAACGGTCGCTGCGGATCGACGATTCTCGAAGATGACGTTCCATCCCAGGCAGGAACTGAAATGCCCAGATGCGCGACCATACCGTCAGGCACGCGCCCCAAGTCGCGGAAATGGCATTCGGCAGCCTCGCGCGAATGGATCGAGTTGTAGATCACCAAATCCGCGAATCGTGAAACCACGGCCAGCTTCTCCTTGAAACGGCGACGGCTTTGCGGCGTCTGGAACTGTGGATGATCCAAAGGAATCGTGTCGTGGACGAGAACGCCGATCCGCCCGCCGCGCACCGCATGCATGACATCCACATTCAGGTTGGAGTGACCGACATTGAGATACCACCCGTCGGTCAGCGACAGCCGGCGGAGCGCCTGCGTCAGCCGTGACCGCCCTGGCGTCGCTATGGCCACGCGTCTGATCTCGGTTTCGGCCCGTTGCCGCAGCGGGACCTGCTTCCGTCGCAGCCTTGACCGCCAGTCGGCCGCGCCCCACTGCGCCCGGCCTTCGAGGCGGTCGTGCAACACGCTTCCTCCTTCTCGATCCAGGACGGCGAAACCGTGTCCCGTGCGGATCAGAAAACCGCATTGCGCGTCACGGCGAAGAAGCGCTTCCAGATAGGCGAGTTCAACTCGGTCGATCCCGGTCAATGGGCCTCGTCCAACGCGAGAGATCAGCCGGGTCAGGTCGAGAAGAAGAAACACGTCACTATCGATCGTAGCGGCCATTCTGGTGCCAGCGCCAGGCATCCGCGATCATCCGGGCCATGGTGGAACGCCGGGGGCGCCATCCCAGTTCCGTCTCGGCTCTGACCGACCCGGATACAAGCTTGGTGCAGTCACCCGGACGCCGCGCGCCCTCGACGACGGGAACGACGCGATTGGTGACGCTTCGGCTGTTGTCGACGACCTCGCGCACCGAAAAGCCGCTCCCGGTTCCAAGGTTGAAGACGCGGCTGCCTTTGCCGTTTTTCAGCCATTCCAACCCCGAGACATGGGCATCGGCCAGATCCGAGACATGGACATAGTCGCGGATACAGGTGCCATCCGGTGTGGCATAATCCGTGCCGAAGATCGTCAGAGCGGGGCGTTTGCCGTCAATCGCATCCAGCATCAACGGAATCAGATGCGTCTCGGGCCGGTGAAACTCGCCGATCTCGCCTTCGGGATCGGCGCCCGCGACGTTGAAATAGCGAAAGATCACGTGGCGCAGGCCATGGCTTCGGCCGAACTGTTGAAGGATTTCCTCGATCGCCCGTTTGGAAGCCCCATAGGCATTGACCGGATGCTGGGGCGTCGTTTCATCCAGCACCACGCCATCATGATCCCCATAGGTGGCACAAGTGGATGAGAAGACGAAATCCAAACACCCCGCTGCGATCGCCGCTTCGATCAGGACCAGCGATCCCATCACGTTGTTGCGCCAATACTTGCCGGGATCCCGCATCGCCTCGCCAACCTGGCTGAAGGCGGCGAAATGCATCACGGCCTCGGGCCGGTACGTGGAGAACACCTCATCCAGCCGGGGACGCTCCGTCAGATCGCCCGGCTCGAAGGGGCCGAATTTCACCGCATCGGCCCAG